>DATMOE010000285.1:0-3387 GCA_035568435.1 Herbaspirillum sp.
CGCGATTACGCCGGAAGCGAATTTATATACCGACCTCGATATCGACTCCATCGATGCCGTCGATATCGTCGTCAAACTCAACCAAATGACCGGCAAACGCATTCAGCCCGAAGTCTTCCGCATCGTTCGCACCGTACGCGACGTGGTCGGCGTGCTGACTGTACTGCTGGAGGAGAAGTCGACATAAAGCGCCCCGCCCCCTCCCTCTCGACGATTTTCACCGTACTGATCACGCTGCTCTATCCACTGCTGATCTGGTTCGGTCACGATCGCATCGAACCACGCGTGCTGGCCATGGTATTAGTGGCCATCGCGCTGACCCGCTTGCCGATGCTTAAAATCGGCACGCTGGCGCGCTACTGGGTGTTCGCTGCATTGGTGCTGGCCGCCTTGGCAGTCTGGTATAACGCGCTGCTGCCGCTGAAGCTCTATCCGGCCATGGTCAGCGCCGTGTTTCTCGGCATCTTCGCTTATAGCCTGTGGGCGCCGCCAAGCATCATCGAACGCATGGCGCGCGGACGCGGCCCCGAACTACCGCCCTTCGTCGTCGCCTATACGCGCCGCGTCACGCAGGTATGGTGTGGCTTCTTCCTGATCAACGGCGCCATTGCGCTCGGCACCGCGCTATGGGCGCCGGCCGCTATCTGGTCGCTCTACACCGGGGTTATTTCATACGTCCTGATGGGCTTGCTGTTCGGCGCCGAATATCTGGTGCGCATACAGGTCAAAAAACGCCATCATGCTTAAATCAACATCCCTCAATATGCTGCAATTACCCTATGCCGATTGCGCCGCCGAGCGCACTGTTGCCTATCGCGACGGCCAGGCGGTGAGCAATCGCAGCTTCCGCGCCCGCACCGCCGCCTGGCAGCGCCTATTGACCGCTGCGCCGGGGCAAAAGTTCGCGCTGTTTCTGGAAGACAGTCTCGATTTTTCAAGCGCGCTCTACGGCGCTTGGCTGGCCGGAAAAACCATCTATCTGCCGGGCGATGCCTTAAGCGCAAGCTGCGCTGCGCTCAGCACCACGGTCGACGGTTTCCTCGGCAATTTCGATCAGGTCTGGTCGCCGTTGATGCTGCCGGAAGATCGCCAAGACCAACCAAACGATGCCGGCGAAACCGCTGCCTCACTGCTCGATCGTCCCCTGTCGGCCGATTTCGAGGGCTTGGTGGTGTATACATCCGGCAGCAGCGGCATGGCGCAGGCGATTCCGAAACGCTTGTCGCAATTGGCTGCAGAAGTCGCCACGCTGGAGCAACTGTTCGGCCCCCGTCTCGGCCAGGCCGATGTATTGGCTACCGTATCGCATCAACATATCTACGGCTTGCTGTTCAAAGTTCTATGGCCGCTGGCGGCCCGGCGCGCAATGCACGTGCGCAGTGCGGTATTTCTGGAAGAATTGCTGCCATGGATGCAAAACCGCCCTTGCCTGCTGGTTTCCAGCCCGGCGCACCTGACCCGCTTTCCCGAGAGCGCCGCACAAAACCCGGTATTTCAGCCGCCCGAACTGCGCGCGGTATTTTCTTCCGGCGGTCCGTTGACGACGCAAGCGGCGGCCGCCGCCGACGCCTTGTTCGGCGCCGCACCGATTGAAATTTACGGTAGTTCCGAAACCGGCGGCATTGCATGGCGTTGCCGCGATGAAAGCTGGGCCGCGCTACCCGGCGTGCAATGGCGCATAGACCCCGCTGAAGGCGTGCTGGAAGTAAGCTCACCGCATTTGCGCGACCAACAATGGCTGCGCATGGCCGACCGCGCTGCCGCTGTCAACGCCGACGCTGCCGATCCGCAGCGTTTCATCCTGCAAGGCCGCACCGATCGCATCGTCAAACTGGCGGAAAAACGGATCTCGCTGAACGCCATAGAGCGCCGGCTATGCGCCTCGCCGCTGGTCGCCGAGGCCCGGGTTTTATTGCCGTCCGCACCACCGCGCCGCGCCGGCCTCATTGCCTTCGTCGTGCTCAGCGACAGCGGCCACGCGGCATTGGCGGCGGCCGGCAAACTGGCCCTGAACCGGCAACTCAAGGCCGCCCTTTCGGACACCGTGGAAGCCATTGCACTGCCGCGCAGTTGGCGTTATCTGAACGCGCTGCCGCTCGATGCCCAAGGCAAAACCACACAAACGGCACTATTGGCGCTGCTCAATGCGCCTGCGCCGCGCCCCACCATGCCGAATATCACGTTATGCCGGCAGGATGCGCGCCATGTCGTACTGGAATTGCACATTCCTGCCGATCTGCTGTATTTCGACGGACACTTCGACACCCAGCCCATCTTGCCCGGCGTCGCGCAATTGAACTGGGCGATCGTCTTGGGCCACCGCTATTTCGATTTACCGCCTGTTTTCAAAACGGTGCACACACTCAAATTTCAAAAAATCATCACACCGGACAGCACCGTCATGCTGGAACTGCAGCATGAGCCATCCAAGGCAGCGCTGCATTTCCGGCTGTACTCCGCCGCCGGCCAGCATGCCAGCGGCCGCATCGTATTCGCCCACGCCGTTGCAGCCGCTAAAGCTGCAACTACCGTAGCAAACAAGCTGCCAACCCACAGCGAGGCCCAAAGCAATGTTTAAAGCCTGCGTCGTCATTCCGGTCTACAACCACGCTGGCGCGATCGGCGCGATGACTGCTGCGGTAGTGGCGCAACAGACACATTGCATTCTGGTCGACGATGCCAGCGATGCCCATTGCGCCGCCGTACTCAACCGCCTCGCCGCGGACGCGCCGACGCAAATAACCCTGGTGCGCCATGCCGTCAATCAAGGCAAAGGCGGCGCCGTGGTCAGCGGTTTTCTGCGCGCTGCAGAACTGGGCTACACGCATGTATTGCAAATCGATGCCGACTGCCAGCATCGCGCCGAAGATATCCCGCGCTTCCTGGCGATTGCGCAAGCGTATCCGCAGGCGGTCATCTGCGGCTGTCCGCAATATGACGAAAGCGTCCCCAAACTCCGGCTGTATGCGCGTTATCTGACCCACATCTGGGTCTGGATCAATACCCTATCGCTGTCGATTACCGATTCGATGTGCGGCCTGCGGGCCTATCCGCTGGCCCCGGTGCTGGCGTTACATGCGCGCCACCGGATCGGCCGCCGCATGGATTTCGATACGGATGTGCTGGTCCGGCTGTACTGGGCCGGCGTGCCTGTCATCAACGTACCGACCCGGGTCGGCTATCCGGCCGATGGCGTCTCGCACTATCGAATGCTGCGGGATAATCTGCTGCTTATACGTATGCATACAGCCCATTTTCTCGGCATGCTGCCGCGCGCGCCACGTTTAATCATGCGCCATTTCGACCGGCAGCTGCCGCATACCTTGCACACCCTGCCGACAACCAGCCGCGAGGAACCGCAATGACCAGTCGCAACAATCTGCACTG
>DATMOE010000286.1:0-15007 GCA_035568435.1 Herbaspirillum sp.
ATGCGCGCAGCCCGTGCCTGGTGCGCTTGGGAAGACCGTCTTACCACCTTGCTGCCGGCGGCCCCCGCCTACGCCGATAACGATCCGGCGCAGCTCGCGCTGGCCCGCATCGAATGCCATTATTTCAAGCACGCCGCCTTCCTGGAAGAAGGGCAACTGATTGCCAATGCACATCTGCTGCATGGCATTGCCTGCGTCATCGTGCAGGGGCGCTATGACGTTATCGCACCGCCGGCCAGCGCCTGGGACTTGGCGCGCGCGTGGCCGCAAGCGACTTTGCACATCGTGCCGGACGGCGCGCATGCATCGAGCGAACCGGGCAATTTACGGTGCTTGATGATGGCCACGGATGGATTTGCGGATTACGTTTGATTGCGCCTGATATTGCCGATCATTCATAAAGTTCTTTTATACGGAACGTCGTTTCATTTTATTGCGAGAATTGATAATCCGCCCTACAATGCGTTTTGAGCGATAACGATAAGAAATAGCCTGGGAGCGGACATGATCGAGATGGGGGAACGCGGCGCCCGATGCTGGCAATTGCTGGGTGGTTTTGCCTCTGCGTTGCTGTTCTCAGGTGCGGCATTGAGTGCGGCTGCGCCTAACGACGCCATCTATATGTATCGCGGCGCAGATCGTGACCAGCAATTGCTGGCACAAGCCAGGAAGGAAGGCGCGCTGACCCTTTACACCTCGCTCTCCACCAATGAATCGGTGCCGTTGACGGCGGCATTCGAGAAGAAATACGGCATCAAAGTGACCCTCTGGCGCACCACCAGCGACAAAGTGGTGCAACGCGCGGTCAGCGAGGGCCAGGCAGGACGTCATGTGGCCGATGTGATGGAAACCAATGGCCCCGAAGTTGAAATGATGGCGCGGGAAAGATTGCTGTCGGAATTTTACAGCCCTTATCTGCTTGATTTTCCGCCGTCCGCCATCGGGCCGAATCGCTTATGGGTGAGCGACCGGCTGGATTTTTTCGTGGTGGTTTTTAATACCAACAAGTTCAAGCGGTCCGACATGCCGGCCACGTATGAAGGTTTTCTCGATCCGAAATGGCAAGGCCAGCTCAGCATCGAAGCTACCGATATCGCATGGATGGCCACCATCATCAAAAAAATGGGCAACGACAAAGGGATGCAGTTTTTTCAGAGTCTGGCGGCGATGCATCCTGAGATGCGCAAGGGCCACGCCTTGCTGGCGCAGATGGTGGCCGCCGGCGATGCCCCGGTGGCGTTGACGGTTTATAACGCCAACGCGGAATCGCTGAAAATGCGCGGCGCACCGGTCGATTGGTTTCCGGTCCAGCCGGTCATTGGACGGCCGCAGGGCATCGGCGTGGCCAAGAATGCGCCGCATCCGCACGCGGCGCTGCTGTTTGCCGATTTTGTGCTGTCGCCGCAAGGGCAGAAAATGTTTGCGGATATGGGGCGCGTGCCTGCCAGTCCGAAAGTAAAGACGCCGTTGAATAATTTTCCGTATGCGATGACCGAGGCGGCCACGGTGCTCGATGAAAATGCGCAATGGGAAAAGGTGTGGAACACCCTGTTTTTCACGAAATAAGCTGGGTTCTTGGTTTCAGTTGAAATATTTTGTTCTTGCTTGAAAAGAGAAGTTGTCATTGATAAACTGCGTTCTGCATAACGGAAAGAAGTTTAAATATATGGAACTGAAAGTCACGGCTGGCAAAGTAGCCAAGCCGAAAACACGCTTGTCGTCGGTGGCCAATGCCATTCGGCTTATTAAGGTATTTTCAGATGATCGCTATGAAATCGGCATCAGCGATCTCGGTAAGCGCCTGCAACTGCCGAAAAGCACGGTGCATCGTCTGGCCAGTACGCTGGTTGAATCGGGCATGCTGGAACAAAACGCCGACAGCGGTAAATATCGTTTAGGGCTGGTTGTATTTGAATTGGGTTCGCTGGTGCGCCGCAAGATGGATTTCTCCACCGAAGCCAAATCGTTCCTGATGGAGTTGCGCGAAAAGACCGGCGAAACGGTGCATCTGGCGATCCTCGATCATGCCAGCATCGTCTACATCAACAGTCTTGAGAGCAAGCAGGCGATCCGCATGACATTGGAAGTCGGCATGCGCAAACCGGCCTATTCAACGGCGGCCGGCAAAGTCATGCTGGCGTTTCAAACGGAGGAGACGCTGGAACATCTGTTTGCCGAAGGCTTTAAGGAAATGACGGCCAATACGATTGTCGACCCGGAAGCGTTCCGGCAAGAGTTGGCGCTCATCCGGGTGCGCGGTTACGCGATTGCCGACGAAGAAAACGAACTCGGCGTGCGCAGTCTGGCGGCGCCGGTGCGGGATCATTTCGGCGTTGTCGTTGCCGCCGCCAGCATTGCCGGTCCGTCGCATCGTCTCACCAAAAAAATATTGACGTCTTTTATACCGGATGTCGTCAATGCCGCCGATGCCATTTCCGGTCGTCTCGGCTACCGGCCGCTGCGCACGGCACGCTCGCATTAGTTGGATTGATTGCGACCTGGCGGGTGCAGTAGCTTGGCTGTCGGCGGTGATCCGGGAGTGATTTTTTGGAGATCATCATAGTTGATACGTTTAAAATAGCGCTCGCTGGTAGCGAGCAGCAGTTTACTTGTGCCGCCAACGACACCATCATGCGCGCCGCCTTGCGGGCCGGCATCGGCATGCCCTACGAATGCAACGTCGGTTCGTGCGGCACTTGCAAGATTGAACTGGTCAGCGGCGAGGTCGTATCGAACTGGCCTGAAGCGCCGGCATTAACCGAACGCGATCGCGGCCGCGGCCGCATTCTCGGTTGCCAATCGCGGCCTGCCAGCGACTGTACGATCAAGGCGCGCCCAGATCCGCAATACCAGACCGCTTGTCTGCCGCAACGCTTCGATGCCACGCTGGCTGCTTCCCATGACCTGACGCACGATATCCGCGAATTCCACTTCACACTGAAAACACCGATGCCATTTCTGCCGGGCCAATATGCCTTGCTGCATATTCCCGGCGTGAACGGCCCGCGTGCTTATTCGATGTCGAACCTGGCGCAGGAGCCTGACGGTAGCTGGCATTTCCAGATCAAACGCACACCGCAGGGCGCCGGTACCGCCGCCATGTTCGATCAGGTAAAAATCGGCGACCGGATCGGCATCGACGGCCCCTACGGTCTGGCTTATCTGCGCACCGACAGCCCACGCGACATCATCTGCATTGCCGGCGGTTCTGGATTGGCGCCGATGGTATCGATCGCGCGCGGCGTGGCGGCCAATAGCGCGATGTCCGGTATCAAGCTGCATCTGTTTTACGGCGGCCGCGGCGCGCGCGATATCTGCGGCGAAGATTTGATCCAGGCGCTGCCCGGTTACGGCGAACGTTTCTTCTTCCATCCGATCATTTCCATGCCGGACTCGACCAGCCCGGACAACTGGCCCGGCAAGGTCGGCTTTGTGCATGAGCTGGCGCTGGAAGTGCATGGCGCGAAGTTGACGGAGCATGAAATTTATTTTGCCGGACCGCCGATGATGGCGCGGGCAGTGCAGCTCATGTTGATGCAGCAGAAGGTGCCGGGGGCGCAAGTACACTACGACGCGTTTTATTAGGAAGCGCTGATTACCCTTTGCGTTTTGCTTCCGAGGTGACCCTTCGACACGGCCTGCGGCCTGCTCAGGGCGAACGGGGTTTTGTGAAAATTTTTAAAACCCACCGTTCGCCCTGAGCAGGCCGCAGGCCGTGGGTTTCCGATAGCCCTGAGCTTGTCGAAGGGAGGGTCACCGCGACCGGTAAAACTTAAAGGATTTTAAAAGTACCCACTTCAATATAAGAACGAGAAAAATAAATGTCTAAACTGAGACTAAGCCTGGGGTGCTGGAATTACGATCGCACACGCAGTTTGATGGATGGCGCTATTCAAGCGGATGGCATCGATCTGAATTACCTGAACATGCCGGTTGAAGAAACATTTTTCCGCATGCTGCGCAATCGTGAATTCGACGTTGCCGAGATGTCGCTATCGTCGTACACCGTTTCCTTGTTCAGAGATAGCCCGTTCATCGCCATCCCCATTTTTCCCTCCCGTTTTTTCCGCCATTCCTGCATCTATGTGCATGCTGATAGCGGCATCAAAGCGCCGCAGGATTTGATCGGCAAGAAGATCGGCAATCCTGAATATCAAATGACCGCACCGGTCTGGATTCGCGGCGTATTGGCCGATGAATACGGCGTGCCGGTCGACAGCGTGACGTATTACACAGGCGGCGAAGAAGAGCCCAATCGCGACGAAAAGCTGAAACTCGATCTGCCGTCCAATATCAAGGTGCAAAGCATCGGCCCGACACAAACGCTGGCATCGATGCTGGCCACCGGCGAAATCGATGCCCTGTATACAGCACGCATGCCGTCGACCTTTCACACCGGCGGCGGCAAAGTGAAACGGCTGTTTGAAAATTTCGTGCCGGTCGAGCAGGAATATTACACACGCACCGGCATCTTCCCGATCATGCACACACTGGTGATCCGCCGCGACGTCTACGAAAAAGATCGCTGGATTGCGCAATCGTTGTACAAGGCATTCGCGCAAGCGCAGCAAGCAACGTATAAAGACCTGAGCGAAACCGCCGCGCTGAAAACCATGCTGCCGTTCCTGACCGCGCATGTGGAGGAAACACGTCGCGTGATGGGCGAAGATTTCTGGCCTTACGGTTTCAAAGAGAATGAAAAGACTTTGTCGACTTTCCTGCGCTATCACTTCGAGCAAGGACTGTCCAAGAAACTGCTGACGCCGAAAGAGTTGTTCGCGCCGGAAACGCTTGAATCGTTCAAGATATAGGGAATGACACATGTCGGATAATCAAAATCAAAAACCCAAGACCGTTCATAGCATCGGCGACCACATGTACGGCGAGGCATTTAATCATGTGCATGCAGAAGGCGAAGAGGTCGATCATGACCATGATGATTTCGATGTCGAAGAAGGCTCGCTGGAAGATAACCCGGTATGGCAACAGGATCATGTGTCCCTGGTGAGCGTCGGTATCGACATCGGCTCATCGGGCACGCAGCTTATTTTTTCGCGCATCAAGCTGCGCCGCATGGGGGAAGATTTGTGCAGCCGTTATTTCGTGGTGTCGCGCGAAACCTTGTTTCAGTCGCCGGTGGCGTTGACGCCTTATCAAAGCGAGACCCGCATCGACGAAGCTGCTTTGGGCGCCATCATCGATGCGGCGTATCAAGGCGCCGGCCTGCATCCCGACGATATCGATACCGGTGCGGTGATTCTGACCGGTGAAGCCTTGCGCCGGGAAAATGCGCAGAGCATTTCGACCATGCTGGCTGAGATGGGCGGCGAATTCGTTTGTGCTACCGCCGGCCATCACATGGAATCGATGCTGGCGGCTTACGGTTCGGGCGCGGCACGTGCATCGCATGATTTGGGCAAGCGCGTGCTGAACATCGATATCGGCGGTGGCACCACCAAGCTGGCCGTTGTCGAAGATGGCAAAGTCAAAGGCACGGCGGCGGTGCATATCGGCGGCCGCCTGCTGGTGGTCGATGCAGCGCAAAAGATTGTGCGTCTTGATCCGGCCGGACGTTATCTGGCGCATGCGGCCGGATTCGACTGGCAGCTCGGCGACACCGCCTCCGTCCAAGACATGGAAACCGTGGCGGACTGGATGGCCGAGGCATTGATCGCGGCGGTTAGCGCCGCGGCGCTGTCGGAAGATGTCGAACAATTGCGTCTGACCGCACCGCTGGAGAATTTCGGTGCGATCGAAGGCGTGATGTTTTCCGGTGGCGTGGCCGAATATGTCTACGACCGCGAGCAGCGCGATTTCGGCGACATGGGCCGCAAGCTGGGCGCGGCATTGCGCCGCAAGATCGAAGGCGGTGCATTGCCGTGGACGATGTTGCCGGCCGGCGAATGCATCCGCGCCACCGCCTTGGGCGCTTCTGAATATTCGGTGCAATTGAGCGGCAACACCACCTATATTTCCAGTCCCGGTAAATTATTGCCGAAGCGCAATCTGCAAGTGCTGCAGCCGAGCTACGACACCAGCAACGAGATCGATGCCGATCAATTGGCGCAGGCGATTCGCACGCACTTCACATCGTTCGATCTGGTTGAAGGCGAATCTGAAGTGGCATTGGCTTTCCGCTGGAACGGCGCGCCTTCGTATCAGCGCATCTTTGCGTTTGCCACCGGCATCGTGCAAGCCATGCGCAGCACGCTTGCGAAAAAATTGCCGCTATACCTGATCCTGGATGGCGATCTGGCAAATACGCTGGGTAGTTTACTGCGCGACGAAATGGACATCAGCAGTGAAATTCTGGTGATTGACGGGATCGTGCTGTGGGATTTCGATTACATCGATCTGGGCCGTATCCGCATGCCGTCGCAAACCGTACCGGTGACGGTCAAGTCGCTGGTGTTCAGCCAAGACCCGCGTACCCCGCTGGGCAATGCGCGCAATGATTTGAAATATCGTCCGCATGTTAAAGAGCACGGGCATGTTCATGGGCATGGACACGATCATGGGCATACGCACGGCGATGGGCCGGGGCAGCATAAGCATTAAGAAAGAAAAACGTGGAAACGACAGAACAAAAAAAACAAATGCTAGTGGATGCGATCCTCATGATGGAGCGCGCCCAAGTCATCGATTTCAACGGCCACTTCAGTTGCCGGATACCGGGCGCCGATCACATGCTGATCAATTCCGGCAAGTCGGTGCGCAGTGCATTGACGGTCGAGGATATTGTCACCATCGATTTCGACGGCAATCTGGTCGAGGGCGATGCCGTGCCGCCGATGGAGTTTCATATTCACGCGGAAATGTACCGCGCGCGGCCGGACGTGAACGCCGTAGTGCATACCCATCCACTTTGGTCGACGTTGTTCAGCATGACCGGCATCCCGGTGCAACCGGTGATCATGCAGGCTGCCGTGCTGGGCGAAATTCGTCTATTCCCCAAGACCGCCTCGATCAATACCAAACCGCTCGGCGCAGAGCTCGCCGCCGCCATGGGCCGGCACCGCGTCATCATGCTCAAATCGCACGGCGCGATGATTGCCGCCGAAGGCATCGTCGAAGCCTTCGTACTCGGCTTCTATTTGGAAGAAACGGCGCAACGCCAACACATGGCCATGCAAATCGGCTCTCCCACCGTTTTGACGCCGGAACAGTGCGCCGTCATCAATAGCAATCTGTGGAAACCGCATTTACTGCGCAAAGTCTGGGATTACCATCAAGGGAAGCTGCACCGTTAAGGGGGGCGTGCAACAGCGATTGTTGTTGACATTGATCGCCCACGTGGGTAAATTTGCATGTCTTTCTATGTAGACCGACGGTCCGTATATCAGAACAATTATTAAAGCCACACGCTAAGAATAGGTCGCGCAACTCAACGCAGCGACTAGAAAAATTCACAATCAGGAGACATGGCGATATGGAAGCTGTAGGACAAATTACTGCGGCACCCCCAGCCGGGCGAAAGCGCTGGCAAAACATAGAACTGAAATGGCTCATTATCGGGGTGAGCGTGCTGGTTGTGGCTTATCTGGCGTTGATGCCGTTAGGTTTCCTGTTGTGGCAAAGCTTCTTTACGCCGCAAACGTTCGCCAAAGCGGCGCAATTTACGTACGACAATTACATCACCGCCTATACCAGCGTCGAAACGCTGAAATTGTTCCTCAATTCGGTGACCTTCGCGATCGGCACCTCGCTCTTCGCTTTCTTCGTCGGCACCGCTTTGGCATGGATGAACGAACGCACCAATACCCCGCTTAAATCGCTGTTTTTCGCTCTGTCCATCATTCCGCTGATTATTCCCGGCATTCTGTTTACCGTCGCGTGGATTCTGCTCGGCAGCTCGAAGATCGGCATCATCAATCTGATGCTGCAACACTGGTTCAATACCGATTATGTGTTCGTTAACATCTACTCGATGTGGGGCATGATCTGGGTCGATGGCTTGCACTATTCGTCGATGGCGTTCCTGATCATGACGGCAGCGTTTCGCTCGATGGACCCATCGCTGGAAGAGTCCGCCATGATGAGCGGCGCCAGCGTGCCGCAAATCGCATGGCACATCACTTTGAAACTGACCTGGCCGGCTATTTTTGCGCCCATCCTGATTCTGTTCGTGCGTTCAATCGAATCGTTCGAGGTACCGGCGCTGCTCGGCTTGCCGGTCGGCATTCAAGTGTTCACATCCTCTATTTACGAAGCGATTCATCAATATCCGAGTCAAATCGGTCTGGCCTCGTCGTATGCGGTCACGCTGCTGCTGATTACGACGGTCGGGATTTATTTCCAATCCAAACTCTCCAGCCAGGGCAGCAAATATTCAACCGTGACCGGTAAGGGCTTTCGTCCACGGGCAATGGATTTGGGCAAATGGAAATACGTGACGGCATCGATTTTCGTGCTCTATTTTTTGCTGATCGTTATCCTGCCATTCCTGGTGCTGGTGTGGTCATCGCTGCAAAAATTCTACAGCGTGCCATCGATGCAGGCGCTGCATAACCTGAGCTTCGACGCGTATAAATTCATCTGGAATTATCCGACGCTCATCAGCGCGGTCAGCAATAGTTTATGGCTGGCGGTCGGCACCGCCACGCTGGTCATGCTGCTGACTTCGGTGATCTGCTGGATCGTGGTCAAGACCAAGTTGCCGGGCCGTTGGCTGCTGGACAATCTGGCTTCGCTGCCGATGGTGTTCCCAGGCCTGGTGCTGGGTTTGGCAATCATGATTTTCTATCTGAATTTCAATATCGGCGTCTACGGCACGATGTGGATCATGTTCATCGCCTATGTCACGCGCTTCATGCCCTACGGCTTGCGCTACAACACGACGTCGATGCTGCAGATTCACAAGGAGCTGGAAGAATCCGCTGCGATGAGCGGCGCATCCTGGTCCACCACGTTCTGGCGCATTATTCTGCCGCTGCTCAAACCGGGCATGCTGGCCGGCTGGATTTACATCTTGATTGTCTCGATCCGTGAATTGTCTACCTCGATTTTGCTCTACAGCCCCGATACCGAAGTGGTGTCGGTACAGATTTGGGAGCTGTGGGAAAACGGACAATATGTCGAACTGTCGGCGCTCGGTGTGATGTTCATCATCGCCTTGTTCATCCTGGTCATGCTGGCCCAGCTCATCGGCAAGCAATTTGGCGTTAAAGAAGTATAGAACTCATTTCATAAATAGGCATAAGCGCGAATGGACTATTTGACTGAATTGCTGCGTTGCGCCGCTTGCCCAGGGGACCCACCCTGGGCTGCGCGACACGCCTTGCACTTCAGCCAAATAGCCTCATTCACACTTATGCCTATTTATGAAACGAGTTCTAATAAAGGTAGGGGATAAATTATGCTAAACGTAAACGCCTTATTCACTGAATACCCGAACGACAAGGGTGAGATCGTTAAAGCGGCGCAAGACGTCACTTTTGAAGTGCCAGAAGGAAAATTGTTCACACTGCTTGGGCCTTCGGGGTGCGGCAAAACCACTACGTTGCGTTCGATTGCCGGACTGGAGCGTCCACGCGGCGGTGAAATTACGGTAGGCGGCATCACCGTATTTTCGTCGCAGAAAAACGTTTTCGTGGCGCCAAACAAACGTAATTTCGGCATGGTGTTTCAGTCGTATGCGATCTGGCCGCACATGAATGTGTTCCAGAACGTTGCGTTCCCGCTCCACGTCGGCGTCAAGAAATACAACAAGAAAGAAGTCGCGGACAAAGTCATGCGCGTCTTGACCGCGGTCGGCCTCGATCACGTTGCCGATCGCGAAGCCACCAAGATGTCCGGCGGTCAACAGCAACGTCTGGCATTGGCGCGTGCGCTGGTGATGGAGCCGAAACTTTTGTTGCTCGATGAACCGCTCTCGAACCTGGATGCGAAGCTGCGCGAACGTATGCGTTTTGAATTGAAACGCATGCAGCGCGAACTCGGCCTGACGACGATTTACGTCACGCACGATCAAGGCGAAGCGCTGGCGCTGTCGCATGAAATTGCCGTGATGAATGCCGGCCGCGTGGTGCAGATCGGTTCGCCGCGCGATATCTACGAACGTCCCACCAACAAATTCGTCGCCGATTTCGTCGGGCTGACGAATTTTCTGGATGCGACGATCGAAGCGCCGGATGGCGAGGAAGATCGCTATCGGGTGCAATCCAGCATCGGCCAGTTGAGCGTGACGTCGATGGATCGTTTTGCGAAGGGCGATTCGGTGCTCATTTCGGTACGGCCGGAAGATGTCGATCTGCACGACCATCGTCCTGACGGCGTGAACGTGATTGAAGCCAAGATCGATTTCAAGGTGTTCCTGGGCGAATACATGGATTACCAGCTCAAGGTCGGCGAGCAGCAAATTCTGGCCCGGGTGCATCCATCGTTCAAGGCCTCGATCGGCGACACGGTGTACATGCGTTTGAATCCTGAAAAATGCATCACGATTCAAGATAATCAACAGTATCGGAAAGCAGCTTAATTGTGGCCGTCACGGCGCTCTGGAACCAGGTGCGCGTGGCGGTGATTGCCATGGCATCGTTATTGGTTGCGGCAGGCGCTTATGCGCAGGTTCAGACGCAAGCGCAAGTCGCCATGCCAATGTACCAAGGCGCCGATCGGACGCAGCGCTTGATGGAAGGCGCAAAAGAAGAAGGTGTGCTCAATCTGTATACCTCGATGGCGGAAAAGGACGATCGTCGTTTGATCGCGGCCTTCGAGCAGAAGTACGGCGTCAAGGTGAAGGTGTTCCGTTCCGCCAAAAACATCTTGTTGCAGCGGGTGATTTCCGAGGCGCGCGCGGGCCATTACGAAGCGGATTTTATCGGCAATCCCAGCCCGGAAATGGAAGCGCTGGTGCGCGAGAAGTTATTGCAGCCGGTGCGTTCGCCGGTGCAAGAAGCGTTGATCCCTGAAGCATTGCCGGCGCATCGGCAATGGACCGGCATGCGGGTATATCTGTTTGTAGAACCTTACAACACGCAAGAAGTCAGCCAGGATGCACTGCCGAAGACGTATCAAGATCTGCTTGATCCGAAATGGAAGGGCCGGCTCGGTATCGAGTCCAAACAGCAGGAATGGTTTTACACTCTGGTGCAGGCGATGGGTGAGGAGAAGGGGCTGCGGTTTTTTCGCGCGCTGATCAAAAACAACCAGGTTTCGCAGCATAACGGCAATTCGCTGCTGACCAATATGGTGGTCTCCGGTGAAGTGCCGATGGGCTTGGGCCTTTACAGTTATCTGGCGGATCAGCAAAAGGCGGGCGGTGCGCCGATCAGCTACGTCGCACTGGCGCCGACGATCGCTTATACCGACGGTCTGGGTATCCCGGCCCGCGCGCCGCATCCTTACGCAGCCACCTTGTTTTATGACTTCATGCTCACCGATGGCCAAAAGATTGTTTCGGAGAACAAGGCCATGACAACCAATAAGCGCGATCAGGCCGCGCTGGCGAAATTCAATCCGGTATTTATGGACCCCGGACGAGTGCTCGATAGTTACGACCGATGGGTCAAGTTATATAACGACGTCTTGAACGGTCGCTAGACTGCGCCGCCGCCAAGAATGGAGGAATTGAAATGAATGCTAGCGATAATGTCCTGCTGACGCGTACCGGTCCCGGTACGCCGATGGGCGATGTGTTTCGGCGTTATTGGATTCCGGCGCTGATGTCGTCCGAGATGGCGGAATGCGACGGCGCGCCGGTGCGCGTGAAGATCTTGTCGGAGCGCTTGATTGCGTTTCGCGATACCGAAGGCAAGCTGGGCCTGATGGACGAATTCTGCGCGCATCGCGGTGTTTCGCTGTGGTTCGGCCGCAATGAAGAAAACGGTCTGCGCTGCCCTTACCACGGTTGGAAATACGATACCAGCGGTCAATGCGTCGATGTGCCCTCCGAATCGGCCGCGAGCGGTTACTGCAAAAAAATCAAATTGAAATCCTATCCGCTCATTGAGCGCGGCGGCATCCTGTGGACATATATGGGGCCGCCAGAGCTGCAACCGGCATTGCCGATGTATGAATGGGCAACGGTGCCGGAAGCCAATCGCTTCGTTTCCAAGCGCGCGCAGGAATGCAATTATCTGCAGGCCATGGAAGGCGGTCTCGATTCTTTCCATTCGACTTTCCTGCACAAGATGTCGGTCGGTGAAGACCCCTTGCTCAAGCGCGATCCGCTGAGCATGCAATTATTAAAGGCCGATCAGCAGCCGGCGTTCGTACCGCTCGAATCGCCCGGCGGTTTGTACATCGCCACCCGGCGCAACGCCGAGGACGATCAATATTATTGGCGCGTCACGCAATGGTTGATGCCTTGCTTCAATCTGTTTCCGCCCTATGAAGGCAATCCATACGGCGGCCATGCGTGGGTGCCGATCGATGATGAGCATGCCTATACCTGGAGCTGGGATTACCATCCCGAGCGGCCACTGCGCGCCGAAGAAATTGCAGCGATGAAGGCCGGCAAGGGGATTCACAGCCTGACCATTGAAGGGACTGCGCGGCCGATTGCCAACAAGGACAACGATTATCTGATGGACCGCGTTGCGCAAAAAGAGCGGAAGACCTTTTGCGGCGTGATGGGGATTGCCGAGCAGGACGCAGCGGTGCAGGAAAGCATGGGGCCGATCGAAGACCGCAGCAAGGAAAATCTGGTCGGCACCGACAACGGCATCATCATGACGCGCAACCGTTTGTTGCGCGCAGTCAAGGCGGTTCAGGCCGGAAAAATGCCGCCGGGCGTCGATGCGCTGTCGCAGCGGGTGCGGGCTTTCTCCGCCGTATTGCCGCGTTCGGCAGCGCTGCATTCGGCGCCGGAAATGCAAGTTAGCGTCAACGCGGGAGGAATCGAATAATGTGCACACGCGCCGCGCTTCTTCTATTACTTAGTCTGTCCGGCTTAAGCGGTTTTACCGGCTTGTCCGGTTTAAAGAAGGCCGATGCAGCCGCTTCCAATGCGGCGGCTGTGGCGGCGATTGCGCAATACAAGGGCGCCGACCGCACCCAGCGTTTGATCGATGGCGCCAAGAAAGAAGGCGAACTGCTTACCTACAGTTCGCTGGAGGCGGGTGATTTGGCCGCGCTCAATAACGCGTTCGAGAAAAAATACGGCATCAAGGTCAAAACCTGGCGCGCCGCTTCCGACTCGATTTTGCAGCGCACGCTGCAAGAGGCCAAAGCCGGCCGCTTCGATGTGGACGCGATCGATGCCAGCACGCCGATACTGGAAGCGCTGCATCGGGAGAAATTGCTGGTTCCGGTGCAGTCGCCTTATCTGGCCGATATGTTGCCGCAAACCGTGCCGGCGCATCATGAATGGGTCGGTTCGCGCCTGAATGTGTTTGTGCAAGCGTACAACACCAAGCTGGTGAAAAAAGAAGATCTGCCGCAAAGCTACTACGATCTGCTCGCCCCCAAATGGAAGGGCAAGCTGAGTATCGAAGCCACCGACGACGATTGGTTTGCCACCCTGGTGCAGGCCTTGGGAGAAAAAAAGGGCCTGCAGCTATTTCAAGATATCAAGGCCGGCAACGGCTTATCGGTGCGCAAGGGGCATACCTTATTGACCAAGTTGGTCACGACGGGCGAGGTGCCTTTTGCATTGACGGTTTATAACTTTACCGCCACCCAGCTCAGAGACAGCGGCGCACCGCTGGATTGGTATGCGATCTCGCCGGCGATCGCGCGCGCCAATGGGCTCGGCATCACGGCCCGCGCGCCGCATCCGCATGCGGCCCTGCTTTATTACGATTTCATCATCAGCGATGACGGCCAGCAGATTTTGCGCAAGCGCGGCTTCATGCCGTCGAGCACCAAGATTGCGACGCCCTTCAGCAAAATGCCTTTGAAAGTAGTGGACCCGGCGCAGATGCTGGACGATGGCGATAAGTGGGCGCGTCTTTACGATCAAATTGTGGTCAAGGGAAAGTAAGCGGCATGGGACAAAGCGGCAGCACAACCGGGAGAGCAGCATGAGCACTGAGCAGCCTAAAAAAGAGAAGTATCACCACAATAAGAATCGTATTTTTGTGCGTGAAATTGCGGACGCGTACGGCTTGAAGGCTGAATTGGCGCGTCTGCGCAGCATGCCGCGCGTGCGCCGTGGCGCCGAGATCGAGATGACCGACGGCCCGCAAGCATACAGCCGCCATTATGTCGAACCGAAGGATGGCATTACCCAGAATTTCCATTTGCATCTGGAAGAATATTCTCCCGGCGGAAAATCGCAAAAGCACGGTCACGTCAATGAAGCTGCGTTCTACATTCTCGACGGCGACGGCTATGAAATCCACGATGGCATCCGCTACGACTGGACTGCCGGCGATATCGCCATCGTGCACAACAATTGCGTGCATCAGCATTTCAACGCCAGCAACACCAAGCCGGCCCGCGCGCTGGTGCTGAAAACCAAGCCGATGTATTTGTTCATGAACATGCTGTTCCAGTATCAAGTGGAACATCGGACGGACGAAGTCGCAGAAGGCGGCGAAGGCTTTATGCCACGCACCGCCGAGGATGATTACAACCATCCGAAGTGAGCGCGTAAGTAAGTGAACGCGTAAATAAGCGACCGTCGTTGTGACGTTGCAACAAAGTTTTATCTTTTTTTTCTTATCTAAATTATCTAAAGCAGGGAGTATTGCATGGCAAAAGACGCATTGGTTTCCGTCGAGCTCGCGAGCAAATTCGCGACCGAAAAGGAAACCCCTTATACCCGTTGGGTGGCGGCAGAAGGACTGGACATTATCAGCGCACACTATATTGCGAGCTTGCTCACATGCGATTTAAAACCATGGGCGCGTCGCGGCGGTAAAGGGGTGTATATCAACCACGAAGCATCACGCACCTCCAATGACTGCTATGTGTGCGAAATCGCGCCGGCAAAACAACTGGAGCCGCAACGCCAATTGTTTGAAGAAATGATCTATGTCCTGAGCGGAAAAGGTTCGACCACGGTGTGCAACGACGCAGGTAAGCGCGTCACTTTCGAGTGGCAGGCCGGCTCCCTGTTTGC
>DATMOE010000287.1:0-4523 GCA_035568435.1 Herbaspirillum sp.
GCAACGTCTATGCGCAACGGATCGTGACGCAAATGTATTTCCCCAGCGATCCGCTGTTCGACTACGACCCGATTTTCCAAAGCGTGCCCGATCTCGCCGCACGCAACCGGCTGATCGCCCGCTACAGCCTGGCAGAAACCGTCAACGACAAAATGCTCGGCTACGAATTCGATATCGTGTTACGCGGACGCGACGCTACGCCGATGAATCAATAGGATCAACATCATGACAGCCACTGCCAACCAAGGTATTACCGCCGGTATTACCACCTCCCAAACCATCGGCCCTTTTTCGCATGAAGCATGGCATTGGGCCGTTGACGCCACGGCCAAAGTCGACAGCGATGCACCGACCATCACGATCAGCGGCGTGATCCGCGACGGCGACAGCCGCGCCATCGACGACGCCGTGATCGAAGCCTGGCTGCCGGAAGCCGCAGCCGCCGAAAAGCGCCATGCGATCCCAGGTTTCCGCCGTGTGCCCAGCAATGAAGCCGGCGCCTACCGCTTCGAGGTCTCGATGCCAGCCCCAGTCACAGCAATGCAAGGCAAGCCGGTGATGTTCGTCACCGTCTTCGCGCGCGGCCTGCTCAAGCATCAGTTCTGCGCCGTCTTCCTGGCCGACGATCCCGGACTGGCCGCATCCGAAATCCTGAGCCAGGTGCCGGCGGCGCGGCGCGCTACACTGATTGCCGAAAAACTGGGCGAGCGCGAGTATCGTTGGGACATCTGGATGCAGACCGAAAAAGAAACAGTCTTTTTCGATTACGTGTAAATAGCGCGATACAAGCCAAAGGCATCACCATGAGTGTTTCGATTTTCGACAGTTTCCTGACCACCGGCGAAATGATTGCGGTGTTCGACGACGCCGCAGTCGTGCAGGCAATGTTTCGCTTTGAAGCGGCGCTGGCGCAAGCCCAGGCCGCCGAAGGCATCATCCCCGACAGCGCCGCGCGCGCCATCGTCAGCGTTTGCAATGCCCAGTTGTACGACATTCCCGCATTGATCGCCGCCAGCCGCCGCGCCGGCAGCTTGGCCATTCCGCTCGTCAAGGAACTGACTAAAACCGTCGCACTGTACAACACCGAATCGGCGGCGCATGTGCATTGGGGCAGCACCAGCCAGGATGTCATCGACACTGCCTTGGTCTTGACCACGCGCGATGCCTTGCAGTTGCTCGATCGCGGGCTGCAAAGCCTGATCGATTGCCTGCTGAAACTGGCCGAACGGCACATGGCCACGCCGGTACTGGCGCGCACGCTGATGCAACCGGCGCAAGCCACCAGCTTCGGCTTCAAACTGGTCGGCTGGGCCGCCCCTTTGCTGCGCTCGCGCAGTCAATTGCGGGCGCTGTCGGCACGTGCCTTGCAATTGCAATTGGGCGGCGCTGTCGGCACGCTGGCCGTCATGGGCGATAAAGGCCCGGCAGTCGCGCAACGCATGGCGCAGGCACTGGGCCTCACCGTACCGGAGGCCGCCTGGCATACCCAGCGCGACGAATGGGTGCGGCTCGGGCTGGAGGTGGCGGTACTGGTCGGCAGCCTGGGCAAGATCGCCACCGATCTGAGCCTGATGGCGCAAGGTGAAATCGCCGAACTGGCGGAGCCGTCCGGCCACGGCCGCGGCGGCTCATCGGCCATGCCGCACAAGCGCAATCCAGTCTCCGCGATGATCGCCTTGGCCGCCGCCGGACGCACGCCGCAACGCGCCGCGGCCTTGCTGGCGAACATGGGTCAGGAACATGAACGCGGCCTCGGCAACTGGCAGGCCGAACTGGCCGAATGGCCGGGCCTGTTCTTAAGCGCACATGGCGCACTCAATGCACTGACTGAAGCGTTTGACGGCTTGCAAGTCGATACCGAACGAATGCGGCGTAATATCGACGATCTGCAAGGCTTGATTTTCGCGGAAGCGGTGTCGATTTATCTAGCCGCGGCAATCGGCCGGCCGGCCGCCCATAGCCTGATGGAGCAACTGACGCGGCAAGCCGTGGCCGACGGCATTCATCTGGCCGATGCAGTGGCCGCGGCGCAAGACAGCGATCCGCGTCTGGCCGGCAAGATCGACCGCGCCGCCTTGCTGCAACTATTCGATCCGGTTGCCGCCTCGGCGCCGGCGCAAGCGTTGGCGACGCGGCAATTACAGCAACTGCAGGCTTTGCAGTTAGCGGAAAATTCATCCAGCAACAGTAATGAAGGAACCAAATGAGCTTCGATCCGATAGACCATAATTTTGAACGCGGCATGCAAAATCGCCGCGACGTGTTGGGCGATGAATGGGTCAACCGTTCCGTCCAAAACGCCAATAATTTCAATGCCGATTTTCAGAATCTGATTACACGCTTTGCCTGGAATGAAATCTGGGGACGTCCCGGCCTGGATCATAAAACCCGCCGCATCATCGTCTTGGCGACCACCATCGCCTTAGGCCGCTGGGAAGAATTCGAACTGCACGTGCGCGCCGCATTGCTGGCCACAGGCGAAGAGCGCATGTCGCCCGACGAAATGAAAGAAGTCTTCATGCAATCGGCGATCTACGCCGGCGTGCCGGCCGCCAACACCGCCTTCACGCATGCATTGAAAATCCTGCGCGAACTGGCCCCTGCAATCGGCTACACGCTGGAACCGCTGGCCCCGGCCGACACCGCCCATCCCGGCATCGGCAAGGCGGCCCGCACCGCCAGCACCCCGGCATTGCATTACACCATCCGGCAGCCGCGCAACGGCAAAGCGCCGCGCCACACCGTCGTGCTAAGCCACCCGCTCGGCATGGATCTGACGATCTGGGATAGTCTGGCCAATCTGTTATCGGCGGATTGCCGCGTCATTACTTACGATCATCGCGGTCACGGCAGCTCGGATGCGCCGGCCGAGATGTACAGCATCGCCAACCTGGCCGACGATGCCGCCCGCCTGCTGCGCGAACTCGATAGCGGGCCGGTGGTCTGGGTTGGGCTGTCGATGGGCGGCATGGTTGGGCAGGAAATGGCTTTGCGCCATCCATCGCTGGTCAGCGCGCTGGTGATCGCCAACGCGACTTCCGCTTATCCCGAAGCCGGGCAGCAATTGTGGCAACAGCGGATTGAAACAATTCGTTCACAAGGGCTCGCAGCCATCGCCGATACCGTGATAGGCCGTTATTTCCACGACGCCTTCCGCGCCCAACACGAGGCGACGGTAGCGCGCGCCAGGCAGCGCTTGCTGAGTACCGACGTGCAGGGTTATATCGGCTGCTGCAACGCTGTCGGCACTATCGATACGACGGCGCGACTGGCGCTGATCTCTGCGCCGACGCTGGTCATCGCAGGCGATCTCGATCAAGGCACGCCGGTGGCGATGTCGCAAATCATGGCCGATAAAATTCCGAACGCGATGTTGATGGTATTGCCGCAGGCTTCGCATATCAGTGCGATTGAGCAGCCGCAGGCGTTTAATGATGCGGTGATTGGGTTTATTGCGGGGTTGTGAGTTCTTTCGGTTTTACCTGCGGTGGTGACCCTTCGACAAGCTCAGGGCGAACGGTCTTTCTTTAAATTTTCACTGAACCCCGTTCAGCCTGCTGAGGGCGAACGGGTTTTTCAAAAATTTCACAAAAACCCGTTCGCCCTGAGCCTGTTTTTCCGATAGCCCTGAGTCGAAGGGAGGGTCACCGCCACAGGTAAAACATTAAGCCACCGTTAACAACCGATCCAGCATCGCCCCATCCTCCAACAAAACCCGGCTAGCCGAATCATGCACAACCCGCCCGCGATCAAGCACAATCGCCCGTCCGGTCAACGACAACGCCAGCCGCGCATGCTGTTCAACCACGATCACCGCCATGCCCTGTTCCTTAATCAGCGCACCGATGATGCGCGTCAATTCCTGCACAATAATCGGCGCCAAGCCTTCCATCGGTTCATCCAGCAGGAGCAACTGCGGATTGATCATCAACGCCCGCGCAATCGCCAGCATTTGCTGCTCTCCGCCGGACAGTTGATTCCCCATATTGGCGCGCCGTTCCAGCAGCCGCGGAAAGATGCCATACACTTTTTCCAGCGTCCACAAGCCGGGACGCGCCACCACGGTCAAATGTTCTTCCACCGTCAGCGATGGAAATACCAGGCGCTCCTGCGGCACCCAGCCCAAGCCGGCCTGCGCCCGCAGATAAGTCGGCATGCGCGCCAGATCGCCGCCGCGCCATTGCATTGCGCCGCCATGCAATTGGGTCAAACCCATCAGCGTCAGCAACAGGGTGGATTTGCCGACGCCATTGCGTCCCAGCAGCGCCAAGCTCTCGCCTTCCTGCAAGGCGAACGAGATGCCTTCCAATACCCGCCCCTCACCGTAGCCGGCGCTCACCTTATCGAGCCTGAGCAACTCATTCATGCTGCGCCTCGCCCAGATAAACTTCCTTGACCCGCGCATCGGCGGCGATCTCGGCCGGCGTGCCTTCGGTCAAAACCCGGCCGCCGACCAACACCGTAATGCGTTCGGCAAACCGGAACACCAGCCCCATATCGTGTTCGATAAACAGAATCGTGAC
>DATMOE010000288.1:0-3412 GCA_035568435.1 Herbaspirillum sp.
TCCCAATGTTGCGCCATCAAAGCGGCGCAAATACCGCTGAGCACATCCCCACTACCCGCAGTAGCCAAGCCCGGATTGCCGGTCGGATTGATCGCCAGCAAGCCATCGGGCCGTGCGATTACCGTACCGGAACCCTTTAAAACCACAATCGCTTGAAATCGTTGCGCCAGTGAACGCGCCGCGTGCAGCCGGTCGGCCTGCACTTCTGCTGCGCTGATATCGAGCAAGCGCGCCGCTTCCAAGGGATGCGGCGTCAGCAGCGTTGCACCCAACCGCGCTCGGGTCGATAACTTATGCTGCAGACGGGGCTCGGCTGCCAACAAATTCAGTGCATCCGCATCCAGCACCAGATTAACCGGCGCATGCAGCGCCTGAGCCAAGAGGTCGTGCGCGTCTCGGCTTTCGCCAAGGCCTGGGCCGACTACCACGGTACTGCTGCTGATATCGAGCGTGGCCGCAGCACGGCACATCAGTTCTGGATGCAATGGGTCGTAAGCCGGCGGCTGCGCGACAAAGCCGGCATAAACGCGGCCGGCGCCTGCGTGCATGGCAGCGCGTGCAGCCAGAATGACCGCGCCGGCCATGCCCTGCGCACCGCCGATAATGCTGACATCGCCATAACTGCCTTTGTGCGAGTTTTGCACTCGCGGCTGCAAGCTGTCTGCAAAGTAGTACGGCGCATTGAGCACGGCATGCGGGGCAGGCAATAGCTGGCGGTCTATGCCGAGATCGGCAATTTGCACTGCGCCGCTAGTGTCGCGGCCGTCGCAGGTGTGCAGCCCAGGCTTGGCGGCAATGAAGGTAATGGTGTGGGTGGCGCGGATGGCGCGGTCGTCCGTATCTGCGTCGACGTCGGTGTTTGCATCGGTGGCGATGCAGCCGGTATCCGCATTCAGGCCGCTGGCGATATCGAGCGCCAATACCGGGCAGTGCAGGGCGTTGATGCGCGCGGCGATTGCACGGTATTCGGGGCCGAGTGCGCGTTGCATGCCGATGCCGAACAGGCCGTCCAGCACCAAGGTCCAACTGGTATCGGTAGCGAGCTGCGCTGGCGTGATCCAGTCGATGGCGCAGGCGCGAGCGCGTTCCAGGGCGTGCGCGGCGTCTGCCGGCTGCTTGTTACTGTTGCCGGCCATCAGCAGCACGGAAACTTCCAGACCGCCGCTGCTCAGATCGCAGGCGGCTTCCAGCGCGTCGCCACCGTTGTTGCCGGGACCGGCCAGAATCAAAATATGCGCGGTGTCGCTGTTGTCGTTTAATTGCCGTGCCGCCGCCGCAGCAGCCGCGCCGGCGCGTTGCATCAGTGTGTAAGGCGGTAGATTGGCTAATGCGGCTTGTTCGATAGCGCGTATTTGCGCTACTGAAAAGAGCGCTGTTCCGGCTGGTGAAGCGCGCATTTAAATCAGCCCCTCGAATAGAACGATGTCAACCGGATCGCCGGCTTTGACGTCGCTTTGCGCGTCGTTCAGCACGATGATGCAGTTGGCGTCCGACATCGAACGCAGAATGCCGGAGCCTTGCTCGCCGGTCAGCCTGACGCTGTAATTGCCGTGTTCGTCCGGCGCGACGATGCCGCGCTGGTATTCGGTGCGGCCAGGTCGTTTGCGTATCGGCGAGAGTGAATTGACGCGCAGTTGCGGCAAAGCTGCTTGCGTTGCACCTGCCATTTGCAGCAAAGCGCTGCGTACGAAAAAATAGAAGCTGACCATCACCGCGACCGGATTGCCCGGCAGGCCGAATAGCATCGCGCGCTTGCCATGCGATGTCAGGCTGCCGAACGCCATCGGCCGGCCGGGGCGCATGCCGATTTTCCAGAACAAAACTTCGCCCAGCGCCGCCATGCTTTGCTTGGTGTAATCGGCGGTGCCGACGGAGACGCCGCCGGAGGTGATCACCGCATCGGCGTTTTCGCAGGCGCTGCGCAACGCAGTTTCCAGCGCCGCGGGGTCGTCATGGACCACGCCCATGTCGATGACGTCGCAGCCCAGGCGTGTCAGCATGCCGTATAAGGTGTAGCGATTGGAGTCGTAGACGCAGCCGGGGTCGAGTGTTTGTCCGACCGAACGCAGCTCATTGCCGGTGGAAAAGAAGGTCACGCGCAGCCGCCGCTGCACGGTGATTTCGGCAATGCCCAGCGAGGCCAGCAGGCCGAGGTCGGCCGGTCGCAGGATTTTGCCGCGCCGCAGGGCGGTTTGGCCGATATGTAAATCCTCGCCGGCACGGCGGCGGTTATCGCCACTGCGCACGCAAGCCGCTGCTAACGTCACTTGCGGCAGAGCTGGGTTGTCGCCGGTGATTTGCGTGAATTCTTGCGGTACCACGGTGTCGCAATCGGGTGGCATGACGGCGCCGGTCATGATGCGCACGCATTCGCCGCGGCCGATGCTGCCGGTGAAACGATCGCCGGCTTGTATGTTGCCGATCACGCGCAGCGTTAATGGGGCGTCGACGCTTAATTCGTCGCCATGAAATGCGTAACCGTCCATCGCGGAATTATCATGCGCCGGGACGTTGATGGTGGAGTCGATATCGGTCGCCAGGATGCGATCCAATGCGCTGCGGATGGCTACTTGTTCGGTGGCCTCGATCACCGGCACGAATTGCGCAATGACTTGCTGGCCTTGGGCTACCGTCAAGGCATTCGGATCGTAGTCTGACAGGCAACTGACAATTTCTTGGAGGGAGGCGGGCATGGTCATAGCGGGCGCTGTTCGAGTTGCTGCAATTGCTGCAGTGTGTTGAGGTTGTCGAAGGCGGCGTGGTCGTCGAAATGCACGTCGATCATCGCCAGCGTGGTCATCCAGTTTTCCATTTTACGTCCGCCATCGCGCAGGTAATCGTTGAGTTGCGGCAGCACGGTCGTTTTCATTAGACAAAAGACCGGGTGGCGCTGTATTTGTCCATCGTCGCCGGAAGTAACCGCCAGCGCCAGATCGGCGTCGGTGCTTTCCAATGCCGCCGATAAACGCGCGGCCAGATCGAGCGGCAGCAATGGACTATCGCAGGGAACGCTGAGCAGATAGGGCGTGGTGCAGCGGCTCAGGCCGGCTTGCAACCCCGCCAGCGGGCCGGCGAAGTCCGGCAGCGTGTCCGGCCAAAGCGGCAGGCCGAATGGCGCGTACTGTGCATGGTTGCGGTTGATATTGATGGCCAGTGTGCCGACTTGCGGTGCTAGTCGGGCGATGGCATGCGCTGCCAGCGGCAGGCCGCGAAATGTTTGCAAGCCTTTGTCGACGTGCCCCATGCGGGTGCCGCGGCCGCCTGCCAGGATCAGGCCGGTAATGGCGACAGCGGGAATCAT
Source organism: Herbaspirillum sp. (assembly GCA_035568435.1). Classification (GTDB taxonomy): domain Bacteria; phylum Pseudomonadota; class Gammaproteobacteria; order Burkholderiales; family Burkholderiaceae_D; genus Herbaspirillum. The sequence continues at coordinate 3,302 of DATMOE010000288.1, forward strand.
GCTAACCGCCGCAGGGCCACGCTAACCGCCGATGTAAGACATCTCAACTTTGCGCCCAATTTTTTCGGGTGCATCGTTACCGGTCTGGGCGGCGCGTAATTCTGAATAGCG
>DATMOE010000289.1:0-10110 GCA_035568435.1 Herbaspirillum sp.
CGACCATCGATATGGTGGTCGTCAATCTGTACCCGTTTCAGAAAACGGTGGCGCAAGAGCACTGCGCACTGGAAGATGCGATCGAAAATATCGACATCGGCGGTCCTGCCATGTTGCGCTCGTCGGCTAAAAATCATAAGGATGTGATTGTCTTGTGCGATCCGGCCGATTATGCCGGCGTGCTGGCCGAATTGCAGGCGGGGCAGGGCGAAGTCGCTTATGCGACCAAATTCATGCTGGCCAAAAAAGTGTTTGCGCATACCGCGCAATACGATGGCGCGATCACCAATTATTTCACCGCCTTGGGCGAAGATAAGCAACATGCCACGCGCAGCGCTTATCCGGCTACGCTGAATCTGCATTTCGAAAAAGTGCAGGAAATGCGTTACGGCGAAAACCCGCATCAATCGGCGGCGTTTTACCGCGATGTGCAGAAAGTGGAAGGCGCGCTGGCCAATTACCATCAATTGCAAGGCAAGGAACTGTCGTATAACAATATCGCCGACGCCGATGCTGCGTGGGAATGCGTCAAGACCTTCGACAGCAATGCCTGCGTTATCGTTAAACATGCCAATCCATGCGGCGTTGCGCTGGGCGTCGATCCGTTTGAAGCGTATAGCAAGGCGCTGCAAACCGATCCGACTTCGGCCTTCGGCGGCATCATCGCCTTTAATCGTCCGCTCGATGGCCGCGCTGCGGAAATTGTTGCCAAGCAGTTCGTTGAAGTGTTGATTGCGCCATCGTTCAGCGCCGAAGCGCGCGCGGTGTTTGCGGCCAAACAGAATGTGCGGCTGCTGGAAATTCCATTCGGCAATACCTGGAGCGCATTGAATACTTATGATTTCAAACGTGTCGGCGGCGGCCTGCTGGTGCAATCGCCGGACAGCAAAAACGTCTTGCCGGCCGATATCAAAGTGGTCAGCAAAAAGCAACCGACGCCGCAGCAACTGGAAGATCTGATGTTTGCCTGGCGCGTCGCCAAATTCGTGAAATCGAACGCGATCGTATTTTGCGGCAACGGCATGACGCTGGGCGTCGGCGCCGGTCAGATGAGCCGTATCGATTCTGCGCGCATCGCGTCCATCAAGGCGGAAAATGCCGGCTTGTCGCTGGCCGGTTCGGCCGTGGCCTCGGATGCGTTCTTTCCGTTTCGCGATGGGCTCGATGTGGTGGTTGCGGCGGGCGCCACCAGCGTCATTCATCCGGGCGGTTCGATGCGCGATCAGGAAGTGGTGGATGCGGCCGATGAGCAGGGTGTGGTCATGCTGCTGACCGGTACGCGCCACTTCCGTCATTAAGCCGAACGCAGGCTGCACATGAGCGAGCGCGCGCGATGAAAATCCTTGGCATCGATCCGGGTTTGCGCACCACCGGCTTCGGTGTCATCGATAAGCAGGGCAATAAGCTCACCTATATCGCATCGGGCACTATCAAAACGCCGGATGCCGATCTGCCGGAACGTCTGAAAACCATTTTCGCCGGCGTGGCCGAAGTGATCGCCGCTTATGCGCCCGATTGCGCGGCCATCGAAAAAGTATTCGTCAACGTGAATCCGCAATCGACTTTGCTGCTCGGTCAGGCGCGTGGCGCGGCGATCTGTTCGCTGGTGTTTGCCGATCTGCAGGTGGCCGAATATACGGCGCTGCAAGTTAAGCAAGCGGTGGTCGGCCAGGGTAAGGCGCAAAAGCAGCAGGTGCAGGATATGGTGCAGCGCTTGTTGTCGCTGTCGGGGATGCCTGGGACGGATGCGGCCGATGCGCTGGGGGTGGCGATTTGCCATGCGCATAGCGGGGATGTATTGGCAGCCTTGAGTGCTTTGGCGCCTGGGTTGGCTAGGAAGGGGTTACGGGTTAAGGGGGGGCGGTTGATCGGTTAACCCGGCCGACCTCAAAACCACATTATTTAATCACTGTTCGTATATACAGTGATACAGTCCTGTATCATTCCATCCATTCTGTTTACGGTGCCCCACATGATAGGTCGTCTGTCCGGTATTCTGCTGGAAAAAAATCCGCCCCATTTGCTGGTTGATTGCAATGGCGTCGGCTATGAGGTCGGGGTGCCGATGAGCACGTTTTACAATCTGCCGGCAGTCGGCGAACGGATCGTGCTGCTGACGCATCTGACGGTGCGCGAAGATGCGCATATCCTGTTCGGTTTCGGCAGCGGCGAAGAGCGCAATGTATTCAAGGAATTGATCAAGATTTCCGGCGTCGGCGCCAGGACTGCGCTTTCCATTTTGTCGGGCATGTCGGTCGGCGATCTGGCGCAGGCGATTACCTTGCAGGAGGCGGGACGTTTGACGCGTGTGCCGGGTATCGGCAAAAAAACCGCCGAACGTTTGCTGCTGGAACTCAAAGGCAAGCTCGGCGCCGATCTTGGCGCAACAGCCGGCATTGCCCATGGCAACGCCAGCGCCGATATTCTCAACGCCTTGCTGGCGCTGGGTTATTCGGATAAGGAAGCGGCGCTGGCGATGAAACAGGTTGCGCCCGACAGCAGCGTCTCGGACGGCATCAAGCTGGCGCTCAAAGCACTTTCCAAAGCTTAAGCCTGAATGTGACATCCAATGAGTATCCAGACCGACGATTTCTCCGAACAACGCATTATTGCCGCCACGCCTGCATCGGCCAACGAAGAGGCGCTGGAGCGCGCGCTGCGGCCGAAACATCTCGATGAATATGTCGGTCAGGAAAAGATTCGCGGCCAGTTGGAAATTTTCATTACGGCCGCACGGCAGCGCAAGGAGGCGCTGGATCACACCCTGTTGTTCGGCCCGCCCGGTCTCGGCAAAACGACGCTGGCGCACATTATTGCGCGTGAAATGGGCGTTAATTTGCGCCAGACTTCGGGACCGGTGCTGGAGCGTGCCGGCGATCTTGCCGCGTTGCTGACCAATCTGGAAGCCAACGATGTGCTGTTCATCGATGAAATTCATCGCTTGTCGCCAGTGGTCGAAGAAATTTTGTATCCGGCGCTGGAAGATTACCAAATCGATATCATGATCGGCGAAGGGCCGGCGGCCCGTTCGGTGCGGCTGGATCTGCAACCGTTCACGTTGGTGGGCGCCACCACGCGTGCCGGTATGTTGACCAATCCGCTGCGCGACCGCTTCGGTATTGTGGCGCGGTTGGAGTTTTATACACCGGCGGAATTGACCAAAATCGTCACGCGCAGCGCGGCATTGCTGGATGCGCCTATCGATCAGGACGGCGCGCTGGAAATCGCCAAACGCAGCCGCGGTACGCCGCGTATCGCCAATCGTTTGTTGCGCCGGGTGCGCGACTATGCGCAAGTCAAAGGCAATGGCCAGATTACCAAGACCATGGCCGATGCGGCGCTGGTGATGCTGGATGTCGATCCGGTCGGCTTCGATCTGATGGATAGGAAATTGCTGGAAGCGGTGTTGTTTAAATTCAGCGGCGGGCCGGTCGGTCTGGATAATCTGGCGGCTGCGATCGGGGAAGAGCGCGATACGATTGAAGATGTGCTGGAACCTTATCTGATCCAGCAGGGCTATTTGCAGCGCACGCCGCGTGGTCGGATCGCCACGCCGATTGCTTATGCGCATTTCGGTATTGCTGCGCCGCAGACTGGGCCTAACGGTGAGTTGTGGGGTTCGGCTTTATAAATCCTTTAAGTTTTACCTAGGGTGGTGACCCTTCGACACGGCCTATGGCCTGCTCAGGGCGAACGGGAATTTGGTGAAATTTTAAAGAGAAACCGTTCGTCCTGAGCAACCTCGATTATTTAACCTGCTGCTTACCCAATTTCCGCGCCAGTGTGCGCCGATGCATGCCCAAGCGCCGCGCCGTCTCGGAGATATTGAAACCGGTGGCCGCCAGCGTTTCGTGGATGCGCTCCCATTCCAAGGTTTTGATCGACGTAGGCCGGGCTGTCAGATCGGCCTCCACATTTCCCGTAGCACGATTGAAAGCGGCCTCAATATCGTCCGTATTGGATGGCTTGGCCAGATAGTGACAAGCGCCTAATTTGATCGCTTCCACCGCTGTGGCAATGCTGGCGAAGCCGGTCAGCACGACAATCAACATCTCTCGATTGTGCGCGTGCAAGGCTTGTACGCAGGCCAGGCCGGAAGCTTCCCCTTTGAGTTTCAGATCGACCACAGCGTAGCCGGGGGAGTGTTGCCGCAGCAGTGCCGGCAGCGCGGCCATGCTGGTGGCGAACAGCACCTTATAACCGCGGCGCTCGAATGAGCGGCCCAGCGTGCGTGCAAAGGCCTCGTCGTCCTCGACGATGAGCAAGCGCCGCTCCGCTGGGTGTGCGGCGTCGGCCTTGGGTAAACTGTCAGCGTCCATTTGATTTAGGCTCCTCTTCGTCATCGAGCATGAGTGCCGTCAGCGGTAACGTAATCTTCACCATGGCGCCGCCTTCCGGCCGGTTGCTTGCGCTGATGCTGCCGCCGAGCGTGCGCGCTACATTGGCCGCTAGAAATAGTCCTAGTCCACCGCCCGGCCGCCCTTTGCTCGACTGGTAGGGGGTGCCTAGCTGGGCCAGCATCTCGGGCGCAAAACCGGGACCGATGTCTTCGACGGCAAGGCTGAGCGTATCGTCCCGGTGGATGGCGCTAAAGCCTACCCAGCGGGGTGAGGCTTCCAGCGCATTGTCGAGTACATTGCAAATCATCTGCTTGATGGCAGAGTCGGAAACGATGCGCATGTCCAGGCCGAACCGATTCTCGTAGGTGAGGGTAGCGGCAGGGTGGTTGGCGCGCCATTGTGCGACCAGCGCGTCGAGAAAGGTAATGACGGTGGTTTGCACCGGTGCTTCGCCGCGTGTTTCGCCGGCCGAGAGCAAAATGCCGCTGACGATGGATTTGCAGCGCTGGACCTGCGCCTGCATCTCTTGGATTTCCTGCTTCAGTTCGTGATCGATGGTAAAGGGCGGCATGTGTTGCCAGTCGCCCAGGATGACCGCCAAGGTCGCCAGCGGGGTGCCCAATTCGTGCGCGGCGCCAGAGGCCAGCAGGCCCATATGGATGATGTGTTCTTCTTCGGCGGCGCGCTGGCGCAGGTCGGCCAGACGTTTGTCGCGTGCGCGCAGGTTGCGGCCGATGCGGGAGATGAAAATGACCAGCAGCGTCGCGTTGAGCAGGAAGCAGATCAGCATGCCTTGGACATAGAAGCTGTGCAAGCCGAGATTGTGATCCGGCGGCAAGACCAAGGGTCTGCCGATGATCGCCAAACCGCCAAAACAGGTCGCGGTGATGGCAACCATGGTCCAGGTGCTCCAGGCTTCGAGCAGTACGGCGCCCAGGCTGACCTGCAGCAGGTATAAAAAGATAAATGGATTGGTCGCGCCGCCGCTCAGATAGAGTTGCGCGGTAAGGGCGCTGACGTCCACCAGCAGCGCGATGAATAACTCATTGTTGGTTACCTGGGGGTGGGTGCGCAAGCGCAACAGGCTCAGGAGATTGAAGGCAGTCAGGACGCCCAATACCGCCAGCATGAACTTCAGCGGCAAGGCAATAGCGAATCCGTAGCGCACCACGCCGATGGTAAAGATTTGCCCCAGCACAGCGATCCAGCGCAATTGGATCAACAACTGCATGTTCTTGCGCCCGGCCGCGTCGTGTTCGCCCCGGATGGCGATCAAGGCCCGTTGTACGGTTAGGCCGACTTGCGTCCTGAGGCTGGGGCTGGGGGGGCTGGGTTCGGCGGCGGTTTTAGTGGGAAGTGTCATCTTCGCGATCTCTCTTAGCGCGAAGTATATTCGGTTCCCGGCCCATCCGCCATGCGGCTGCGGCCGTCATCAAGGCCAGCACATACCAGGTGATGGCGTAGGCGAGATGGCTATTCGGAAAGGTGACGACTGTCAGCCCGCCCACCGGCAAGGCGTCGGCAGTGGCGTCGGCATCCACGAAGTAGGGGGCGACGTGGTGCAGGCCGCGCGCGGCGGCAATGGCCTGGACGTCGCGTGAAAACCAGCGGTTAGCGGCGGGATCGTTGTGGCGCAGGAAGCCGCCGTTGGGCTGCGTTGTACGCAAGAGGCCGGTGACGGTGACTGCGTTGTCCGGTGTGGCAGAGGGGGCAGATGCAGCAGAGGTGTGCGCGGCGCGATAGTCCCGTTCGGATAGCACGAAGCCGCGGTTGATCAGTATCGTGCTGCCATCTGCCATGCGTAGCGGCGTCATGACCCAGAATCCGCTGCCCAGTTCGGTACTCGCTGCGACTAGCGTTTCACGTCCGAAGAGGAAGTTGCCGCTGACCCGCACGCGCCGATATTCGTCGTTCTCGGCAGTGATGGCCGGCCATTGCGCCGGACCGGGTGCATCTGCCACCGGGGCGTGAATGCGCTGGTCTACCTTGGCGATGAGATCGAGCTTCCAGGCGCGCCGTTGCACTTGCCATGTGCCTAAGGCGGTGAAGCCGGCGACCAACAATATCAGGATCAGTATCGGTATGGTGGCGCCGGCGAACGCTGCCCGCGCAGGTGGTGAGCGTGGCGTGCGTTCCATGGAAACGGCAGGAGCAGTGTTGCGGCGTTGGCTGGTCAAAGCATGGCTAGGTTAAGGCATGTTTCGCATGTCGTGCATGGTCGGCATCATATTCTGATTGAGGTGATACATCACCCAGATCGAGCCGCTCAAGGTAATAACGACAAGCACCAGCGTGAAAATTAACGCCAGGATGGTCCAGCCGCCTTCCGATTTGGCATTCATGTGCAGGAAGTAGATCATGTGCACGACGATCTGCACCACTGCCAAGCCCATGATGATGAGTGCGGTTGTGCTGGAGCTGCCGATGCCGCCGCTCATGACGATCCAGAATGGGATGGCGGTCAAGATGACAGCCAGCACGAAGCCGGTCATGTAGCCCTTCAGGGTGCTGTGGCTGGCGCCGTCGCCGTGCTCGTCGTGGTGTCCGGCGTCATGGTGTCCAGCGTTTTCGATATCCGTACTCACGGCAATACTCCCATCAGATAGACAAAGGTAAACACGCCGATCCAGACCACGTCCAGGAAATGCCAGAACATGGAGAGGCACATCAGTCGGCGCTTGTTCTCGGCGATGAAGCCATGTTTTTTCAACTGCACCATCAGGGTAATCAGCCAGACGATGCCGAAGGTCACGTGCAGCCCGTGGGTGCCGACCAGCGTGAAGAATGACGACAGGAAAGCACTGCGCTGCGGGCCGGCGCCGTCATGGATCAGGTGCGCGAATTCATACAGTTCCAGGCCGATGAAGACCGCGCCCAGCAGGCCGGTGACGGCCAGCCAGATCATGGTCGGGCGCATCCGCTTCCTTTGCATTTCCAGCATGGCGAAGCCGTAGGTGATCGATGACAGTAAGAGCATCGACGTGTTGACGGCTACAAGCGGCAGTTCGAACAGATCGGCGCCCGACGGGCCGGCCGCGTAGTTGCGGCCCAGCACGCCGTACATGGCAAACAGGCAGGCGAAGATGAGGCAATCGCTCATCAGGTAGAGCCAGAAGCCGAGCATCGTGCTGTTGGCGGCGTGGTGCTCGCCGGTCACGTGGAAGTTGAGTTTCTCCGGCGTGCTGCCGGAGGTAGGAATAGTGGCGGTATTAGACATGATTAGCCAGCAAAAGTGTGCGATCTGCTTCGGTGCGGATGACTTCATCCACCGGGATGTAATAGTCGCGCTTGTAATTAAATGTGTGGCCGATGGCGACGATCAGGAGCGCTGCAAACGACACGCCGGCCAGCAACCACATGTGCCAGATCAAACCGAAACCCATCGCTGTGCTCAAGCCTGCAAGGATGATGCCGGCGCCGGTATTTTTCGGCATGTGGATCGGCATGAATCCGTCTTGCGGCCGCTTGTAACCGTGTTGCTTCATCTGCCACCAGGCGTCGCCGTCATGGATTTGCGGTGTGAACGCGAAGTTATAAGCAGGCGGCGGTGAGGAGGTCGACCATTCCAGCGTACGGGCGTTCCATGGGTCGCCGCTGGTGTCGCGCAGCGATTCGCGGCGGCGATAGCTGACCACCAGTTGGATGATGAAGCTGGCGATGCCCAAGGCAATCAGTACGGCGCCGAAGGCGGCGATCACGAACCAGATCTGCAGCGATGGATCTTCGAAGTGGCTCATGCGGCGTGTCACGCCCATCAGACCAAGCACGTAGAGCGGCATGAACGCCACGTAAAAGCCGACCAGCCAGAACCAGAATGAGCACTTGCCCCAGAACGGATCGAGCTTGTAGCCGAAGGCTTTCGGGAACCAGTAGGTAATGCCGGCCATCAGGCCGAACAGCACGCCGCCGATGATGACGTTGTGAAAGTGTGCGATCAGGAACAGGCTGTTGTGCAGCACGAAGTCGGCCGGCGGTACGGCAAGCAGGACGCCGGTCATGCCGCCGATGACGAAGGTGACCATGAAGCCGATGGTCCACAACATCGGCACTTCAAATCGGATGCGGCCGTGATACATGGTGAACAGCCAGTTGAAAATCTTGGCGCCGGTCGGGATCGAAATAATCATGGTGGTGATGCCGAAGAACGAATTGACGCTGGCCCCCGAACCCATGGTGAAGAAGTGATGCAGCCAGACCAGATACGACAGCACGGTGATGACTACGGTTGCGTAGACCATCGAGGTATAGCCGAACAGACGCTTGGCGCTGAAGGTGGCGACGACTTCGGAGAAGATGCCGAAGGCCGGCAGGATCAGGATGTACACCTCGGGGTGGCCCCAGATCCAGATCAGGTTAACGTACATCATGGCGTTGCCGCCGAAGTCGTTGGTGAAGAAGTTGGTGCCGGTATAGCGGTCCAGGGCCAGCAGCGCCAATACGGCGGTCGATACTGGGAAGGCAGCCACGATGAGGACGTTGGTGCACAGCGCGGTCCAGGTGAAGATCGGCATTTTCATCAGTGTCATGCCGGGCGCGCGCATCTTGATGATGGTGGCTAGTATGTTGATGCCGGATAGCAGCGTGCCGATGCCGGCAATCTGCAGCGACCAGATGTAATAGTCGACGCCCACATCCGGGCTCTGGGCAATGCCGGACAGCGGCGGATAGGCCAGCCAGCCGGTACGCGCAAATTCGCCGACGAACAGCGACATCATGACCAGGGCGGCGCCGCTGGTGGTCATCCAGAAACTGAAATTATTGAGGAACGGAAAGGCCACATCGCGCGCGCCGATCTGAAGCGGTACGACGAAGTTCATGAGGCCGGCGATGAGCGGCATGGCGACGAAGAAGATCATGATCACGCCATGCGCGGTGAACACTTGATCGTAGTGATGCGGTGGCAGATAGCCGGTCGAGTCGCCGAAAGAGATGGCTTGCTGCATGCGCATCATGATGGCGTCGGAAAAGCCGCGCAGCAGCATGACCAGGCCGAGAATGATATACATGATGCCGATTTTTTTATGGTCGATGCTGGTAAACCATTCACGCCATAAGTAACCCCAGGCGCGGTAATAGGTCAGCACGCCGAGCAGCGCGATGCCGCCCAGCATGACCATGATGAAGGTAATCAGCAGGATCGGTTCGTGGAAGGGAATTGCATCCCAGGTAAGCCGACCGAAAATCAGCTTAATAAGATTGAGGTGTTCAAACATGTGGGATACCTGGATTGGAAGCGCGTGGTGAAAATTCGTTCGGGCCTTGGTTGGCTTTGCACATCGCCTCAACGTAAGTGCGTGCAGGCGCGTTGGTCAGTCCAAGACGGCGGCGCGTGGCAGGGTCGAGCGATGCGGCATCGTTGGCGCCGGTCAGTCCCATGCCGCCGCGGGCGTCAACGGCCATCATGTCTCTTATGCACATGCGATTGGTTTCCACGCAGCGATTCAGAATGGCGTCGTAAAGGTCGGGCGCTACCGTGGCGTAATGATGTACCGGCACGCGTTCGCTGGGTTGTTCCAGTTTCAGATAGCTGTCGCGGCTCAAGGTGTCGCCGTCGGCGCGGGTTTGTTGCACCCAGCTATCGAAATCGGCGGCCGTCATGCCATGGAACTGGAAGCGCATGCCGGAAAAGCCGGCGCCGCTATAGTTGGCCGAAAAGCCTTCATATACACCCGGCTTGTTGATTACTGCATGCAATTGGGTTTCCATGCCGGGCATGGCGTAAATCTGACCTGCCAGGGCCGGTATGAAAAACGAATTCATGACGGTCGAG
>DATMOE010000290.1:0-8522 GCA_035568435.1 Herbaspirillum sp.
GATTATCTGTTTTTTCTGCGTTGCCTGCGCGATGCCGCCAAGCGCTTTCAGGTCGCCATTCATGCTTATGCGCTGATGCCGGATCAAGTGCAATTGCTGGTCACGCCGATCGATGAAACTGGCCTGGGACGGATGATGCAGTGGGTAGGCAGGCATTACGTGCCGTATTTCAATCGCAAGTACCAGCGCAGCGGCACCCTATGGCAAGGGCGTTATCGGGCCAGTGTGATCGAGGCCGCGCAATATCTGATGCTGAGCAGCCGCTTCATCGAGCTTTATCCGGTGCGGGCCGGGCTGGCGGGGCAGGCAGCCGATTATCCCTGGACCAGTTACATGCATCATGTCGGCGTGCGTCCAGATGGTTTGATTACCGAGCATGCATTGTATTGGGCGCTCGGTAATACGCCCTTCGAACGTGAGGCCGCTTACCGGACCTTGGCCGAACATGCGCTGACAGCGCAACAAATCGCGGAATTGGAACAGGCGGTGCCGAAAGGATGGGCCTTGGGATCGCCCGCATTCAAGGCCACGCTGGAAAAACGCGGCGGGCGGCGCGTGCAACCCGTAAAACGGGGTAGGCCAATCAACTCTGTCCCTAAATAAAACAATTTAAAATTTTGTGGCTTTTAAATTGCACTCCGACCCTTTTTATTCTTGTTGAATATTCGGTTGCAGTGCACTATTCTTCTTATCCTTATTGTCAATGTGGTGGAGTACCGTTATGCAAGCGCAAGGTTTGTACGACCCGGCAAACGAACATGACGCCTGTGGCGTCGGCTTTGTGGCCCATATCAAGGGCACGAAGAGTCATTCCATCGTTGAGCAAGGTTTGCTCATATTGAAGAATCTGGACCATCGGGGCGCAGTCGGCGCCGATAAGCTGATGGGCGACGGCGCCGGTATCCTGATTCAGATTCCCGACCAGTATTTCCGCGAAGAAATGGCGAAGCAGGATGTGGTCTTGCCGCCGCCTGGCGAATACGGCGTCGGTATGGTGTTCCTGCCGAAGGAAAACGCATCCCGCATCGCCTGCGAACAGGAAATCGAACGTGCGGTGCTGGCCGAAGGCCAGGTTGTATTGGGCTGGCGCGATGTGCCGGTCGATACCGAAATGCCGATGTCGCCGACCGTGCGTGAAAAAGAGCCGGTGATTCGCCAGATTTTCATCGGCCGCGGCCCGGATATCATGGTCACCGATGCGCTGGAGCGCAAACTGTATGTGATCCGCAAATCCTCCGGCCACGCGATCCAGGCTCTGAAGCTGATTCACGGCAAGGAATTTTTCGTGCCGTCGATGTCGGCGCGCACGATTGTTTATAAAGGCCTGCTGCTGGCCGATCAGGTCGGCGTGTATTACCGCGATCTGCAAGACCCACGCTGCACCTCCGCGCTGGCGCTGGTGCATCAGCGTTTCTCCACCAATACGTTCCCTGAATGGCCGCTGGCCCACCCTTATCGCTTGATTGCGCATAACGGCGAAATCAACACTGTCAAAGGCAATTTCAACTGGATGCGCGCGCGTGAAGGCGTGATGCAATCTGCGGTGCTGGGCGACGATCTGAAAAAACTGTTCCCGCTGATTTACGAAGGTCAGTCCGATACGGCTTGTTTCGACAACGCGCTGGAACTGTTGCTGATGGCAGGCTATCCGTTGGCGCAAGCCATGATGATGATGATCCCGGAAGCTTGGGAAAACCACACCACGATGGACGACAATCGCCGTGCCTTCTACGAATATCATGCCGCGATGATGGAGCCGTGGGACGGCCCGGCTGCGATGGCCTTTACCGATGGCCGTCATATCGGCGGCACGCTGGACCGCAATGGTTTGCGTCCGGCGCGTTACATCGTGACCGACGACGATCTGGTCGTGATGGCGTCCGAATCCGGCGTGCTGCCGATTCCCGAATCGAAGATCATCCAGAAGTGGCGCCTGCAGCCGGGCAAGATGTTCCTGATCGATCTGGATGCCGGCCGCATCATCGACGATAAGGAATTGAAAGACACCTACGCCAACGCCAAACCGTACAAGCAATGGATCGCATCGGTGCGGGTGCGGTTGGACGCGCTCAAGGCGGAACCGTCGGAAACCGCGTCGGTGCTGCCGCTGCTGGATCGTCAGCAAGTTTTCGGTTATACCCAGGAAGATATCAAGTTCCTGATGTCGCCGATGGCGGCTACCGCGGAAGAAGCGATCGGTTCGATGGGCAACGATTCGCCGCTGGCCGTGATGTCCAACAAGGACAAGCCGCTGTACAGCTACTTCAAGCAATTGTTCGCGCAAGTGACCAATCCGCCGATCGATCCGATTCGCGAAGCGATGGTGATGTCGCTGGTGTCGTTCATCGGTCCCAAGCCGAATCTGCTCGATACCAATAACATCAATCCGCCGATGCGCTTGGAAGTCAGCCAGCCGATCCTCAATTACGCCGATATTGCCAAGCTGCGTAATATCAGTGCGCACACCGGCGGCAAATTCAAGTCCTATGAGCTCAACATCTGCTATCCGGTGGTCTGGGGCAAGGAAGGCATTGAAGCGCGCCTGGCGTCGTTGTGCGCGAAGGCGGTTGATGCGGTCAAATCCGGCCACAATATCCTGATCGTTTCCGATCGGAAAATGGATGAAGGCCAAGTGGCGATTCCGGCCTTGCTGGCAAGCTCGGCGATTCACCAGCATCTGGTGAGCAAGGGCTTGCGCACTTCGACCGGGCTGGTGGTTGAAACCGGTTCGGCACGCGAAACGCATCATTTCGCCTTGCTGGCCGGCTTCGGCGCGGAAGCGATTCATCCGTACCTGGCGATGGATACCTTGAGCGAAATGGCGAAAGATCTGCCGGGTGATTTGTCGGCTGAGAAAGCCATCTACAACTTCCAGAAAGCCATCGGCAAGGGCCTGATGAAGGTCATGTCGAAGATGGGTATTTCGACTTATATGTCGTATTGCGGCGCACAGATTTTTGAAGCGATCGGTCTCAATACGACATTGGTCGAAAAATATTTCAAAGGCACCGCGTCCAATGTCGAAGGCATCGGCGTGTTTGAAGTCGCCGAAGAAGCGCTGCGTTTGCATGCGGCGGCGTTCGGTAACGATCCGGTGTTGTCGAATGCGCTCGATGCCGGCGGCGAGTATGCATTTCGCGTCCGCGGCGAAGAACATATGTGGACGCCGGATTCGATCGCCAAGCTGCAGCATGCAACGCGCGCCAACAATTTCAATACTTACAAAGAGTATGCGCAACTGATCAACGATCAGTCCAAGCGTCATATGACTTTGCGCGGCCTGTTCGAATTCAAGATCGATCCTGCCAAAGCGATCGCGCTGGATGAAGTCGAAAGCGCCAAGGAGATCGTCAAGCGCTTCGCCACCGGTGCGATGTCGCTGGGGTCGATTTCAACTGAAGCGCACGCCACGCTGGCAGTGGCCATGAACCGTATCGGCGGCAAGTCGAATACCGGCGAAGGCGGTGAAGATGTCCATCGTTATCGCCAGGAACTCAAGGGCATTCCGATCAAGCAGGGTGCGACGCTGGCTTCGGTCATTGGCCGCGAGCAGATCGAAGTCGATACGCCGTTGATGGAAGGCGATTCGCTGCGCTCCAAAATCAAGCAGGTGGCATCCGGTCGTTTTGGTGTGACTGCAGAATATCTGAGCTCGGCCGATCAAATCCAGATCAAGATGGCGCAGGGCGCCAAGCCGGGTGAAGGCGGTCAGTTGCCGGGTCATAAGGTCTCCGAATATATTGCGCGTTTGCGCTTTTCGGTGCCGGGCGTGGGCTTGATTTCGCCGCCGCCGCATCATGATATTTATTCGATCGAAGATCTGGCGCAACTGATTCATGATTTGAAGAACGTCAATCCAAACGCATCGATTTCGGTCAAGCTGGTGTCTGAAGTGGGCGTGGGCACGGTGGCCGCCGGTGTGGCGAAAGCCAAGTCGGATCACGTGGTGATCGCCGGTCATGATGGCGGCACCGGCGCATCGCCGTTGTCGTCGATCAAGCATGCCGGCACGCCTTGGGAACTCGGTCTGGCCGAGACGCAGCAGACATTGGTGCTCAATGGATTGCGCAGCCGCATCCGGGTTCAGGCCGATGGTCAGATGAAGACCGGGCGCGATGTCGTGATCGCTGCCTTGCTGGGCGCCGATGAGTTCGGTTTTGCGACCGCGCCGTTGGTGGTCGAAGGTTGCATCATGATGCGCAAATGCCATCTGAATACGTGTCCGGTCGGCGTCGCCACGCAGGATCCGGTATTGCGCGCCAAGTTCTCCGGCAAGCCGGAACACGTGGTCAACTTCTTCTTCTTCATTGCCGAAGAAGTACGGCAGATCATGGCGCAACTAGGCATCCGCACCTTCAACGAGTTGATCGGCCGTTCCGATCTGCTCGACAAGCAAAAAGCAGTCGGACACTGGAAGGCGCAAGGGCTGGACTTCAGCAAGATTTTCTATCAGCCGCTGACAACGAATGGCGATGCTTGCTATCAGGTCGAATTCCAGGATCACGGTTTGGATAAGGCGCTGGACCACAAATTGATCGCGCAGGCCAGGGCGGCGCTCGATCACGGCGAGAAGGTCTCGTTTATCTCGACCATCAAAAATGTGAACCGCACGGTCGGTGCGATGTTGTCGGGTGAAGTGGCCAAGAAATACGGCCATGAAGGTTTGCCAGACGACACCATTCATATTCAGTTGCAAGGCACCGCAGGCCAGTCGGCAGGCGCGTTCCTGGCGCACGGCATTACCTTGGATCTGGTCGGCGAAGGCAACGATTATGTCGGCAAGGGTTTGTCGGGCGGACGCATTATCGTGCGGCCCAACACTGAGTTCCGCGGCCGCGCGTTCGACAATATCATTGCGGGTAATACCGTGCTGTACGGCGCGATTGCCGGTGAAGCATTCTTCAACGGCGTGGCCGGCGAGCGTTTCGCGGTGCGTAATTCCGGCGCGGTAGCCGTGGTGGAAGGCAGCGGCGATCACGGTTGCGAATATATGACCGGCGGCACCGTGGTTGTGTTGGGTGAGACCGGGCGTAACTTTGCTGCGGGGATGTCGGGCGGACTGGCTTATGTTTACGATCCGGCCGGCGATTTCGCCAGCCGTTGCAATCTGAGCATGGTCGCCCTGGAAAAAGTGCTGAGCGATAGCCAACAGCGTGAGCAATTGGACAAAGCGATCTGGCATAGCGTGACGCGCGGTGGCGAAAAACAAACCGATGAAGTGATTTTGCGTGGTCTGATCGAGCGCCATTTCAAATACACCGGTAGCACGCGCGCCCGCTTTTTGCTGGATAACTGGGCGCAGGCACGCGGCCAGTTCGTTAAGGTTTTCCCTGGCGAATACAAACGCGCACTCGGTGAATTGCATGCTGCCAAAGTATCGACGGCAACCGAGAAAGTCCCGGCTTGATCCTGCCGGGATCAATTAAATCAATTGAAACGTCATTGCAAGGTCATTGCGGCGGCAGCGCTGCCGCAATGCACTTTGCAGCCAAGAATGTGAGTCGAGAATGGGTAAAGTAACAGGCTTTATGGAATATGCGCTGCTTAAAGAAGGCAGCGAAGCTCCGCAAACGCGCACCAAGCATTACAAGGAATTTGTGATGCATCTGAACGATGGCGATGCCAAGCTTCAGGGCGCGCGCTGCATGGATTGCGGTATTCCGTTCTGCAACAACGGCTGTCCGGTCAACAATATCATTCCAGACTGGAACGATATGGTGTATCGCGGCACGTATCGCGAGGCGCTCGATACCTTGCACTCGACCAATAATTTTCCCGAATTCACCGGCCGCATCTGTCCTGCGCCTTGCGAAGCGGCCTGCACGCTCGGCATCAACGACGATCCGGTCGGCATCAAGTCGATCGAGCATTTCATCATCGACAAAGGTTGGGAAAACGGTTGGGTAACGCCGCAACCGGCGCTTGTGAAAACCGGCAAGACGATCGCCATCGTCGGTTCCGGGCCGGCCGGCATGGCCGCAGCACAGCAACTGGCGCGCGCCGGGCATAGCGTGACTGTGTTCGAGAAGAGCGATCGCGTGGGCGGTTTGCTGCGTTACGGTATTCCCGATTTCAAGATGGAGAAGTCGCATATCGATCGGCGCGTTAAGCAGATGGAAGCCGAAGGCGTGATTTTCCGCACCAGCGTGCTGGTCGGCAAGGACTTCCCGACGAACGTGAGTAACGAGGCCAAGGAAACCATTGCGCCGGAACAGCTGAAAAAAGATTTCGATGCCGTGATTATCGCCGGCGGTGCGGAACAGCCGCGCGATCTGCCGGTGCCGGGCCGCGAATTAAAGGGCGTGCATTTTGCGATGGACTTCCTGCCGCAGCAGAACAAGGTCAACGCCGGTGACAAAATCAAGGGCCAATTGCTGGCCACCGATAAGCATGTGGTGGTGATCGGCGGCGGCGATACCGGTTCCGATTGCGTGGGTACGTCGAATCGTCACGGTGCTGCTTCAGTGGCACAGTTTGAATTGATGCCGCAACCGCCGGAAGCTGAAAACAAGCCGTTGGTATGGCCGTACTGGCCGACCAAGTTGCGTACCTCTTCTTCGCATAAGGAAGGTTGTGAGCGCGATTGGGCGGTGGCCACCAAGCGTTTGGAAGGTAAGGGCGGCAAGGTCGAGAAATTGATCGCGGTGCGCGTCGAATGGAAAGACGGCAAGATGCAGGAAGTGCCGGATTCGGAATTCGAAATGAAGGCCGATCTGGTCTTGCTGGCGATGGGTTTTGTCTCGCCGGTAGCGCAGGTGCTGGAAGCGTTCGGCGTCGACAAGGATGCGCGCGGCAATGCCAAGGCAACTACCGACGGCGAAGGTTGCTACAAAACCAGCGTCGATAAGGTATTTGCGGCAGGCGACATGCGGCGCGGTCAGTCGCTGGTGGTTTGGGCGATCCGCGAAGGCCGTCAGTGCGCACGTGCGGTGGATGAATACCTGATGGGGTCTTCCGTTCTCCCGCGTTAAAATACGGGCATCCAATCAACCATTAGGTTTGCAAGATGCCCAAGCTTTCTTCTTCATCCGCTGCAACGTCAACCTCCGCTGCATCGGCCGCCATTCGTTACAGCATCATTGCGCACGATCCTGCCGCACATTTGTTTACCGTCACGTTGACGGTCGATGTGCCGGCAGCCGACGGTCAGGTATTTGCCTTGCCGGCCTGGATTCCAGGCAGTTATATGGTGCGCGAATTTGCCCGCCACATCGTGCAGATCGAAGCGCGTTCGGCGAGCGCCGCCGGCGTCAAAAAAATCCCTCTCAAGAAATGCGATAAACATAGCTGGCAAGCGGCCCGCTGCGATGGACCGTTGACGCTGATTTATCAGGTTTACGCCTGGGATTTATCGGTGCGCGCCGCGCATCTGGATCAGACCCATGCATTCTTTAACGGCACCAGCGTGTTTTTGCGCGTGCTGGGGCAGGAACAATCTGCGCATATTGTCGATCTCCAGCGGCCGCAGGGCGATGCGTACAAGTCTTGGCGGGTTGCTACTGCATTGCCGGAATTGAAGGCCAAGCGTTATGGTTTCGGCACCTATGTGGCTGGCGATTACGATGAGTTGATCGATCATCCGGTGGAATTGGGTGATTTTGCGTTGACGACTTTCGAGGCACATGGCGTGCCGCACGATATTGTTATTACCGGACAAGCGCCGAATCTGGATCTGCGCCGGCTGGCGGACGATTTGAAGCCGATATGCGAAGCGCAGATTGCCTTGTTCGAGCCAAAAACGAAACGCGCGCCGATGCAGCGTTATGTCTTCATGACGATGGTGGTCGGCGATGGTTACGGCGGTTTGGAGCATCGTGCATCGACCGCGCTGATTTGTACGCGTAGCGACTTGCCAGTCAAGGGCAAGCCTGAACAGAGCGATGGTTATCGGACTTATCTCGGCTTGTGCAGTCACGAATATTTTCATACATGGAACGTCAAACGCATCAAGCCGGCGGTGTTCGCGCCTTATGATTTGCAGGCTGAAAATTACACCTCGCTGCTGTGGCTGTTTGAGGGTGTCACCAGTTATTACGACGATCTGACGCTGGTGCGCAGCGGCCGGATCGATATTGAGGCGTATCTGAAATTGCTGGCCAAGACTGTCAATGGCGTGATGCGCGGCAGCGGCCGCAGCAAGCAGAGCGTGGCTGAATCGAGCTTCGATGCCTGGGTTAAATATTATCGGCAGGATGAGAATGCGCCGAATGCGATTGTCAGCTATTACACCAAGGGATCGCTGGTTGCGCTGGGGTTGGATTTGACGATTCGCGCCGGGACCGCCGGCAAGAAATCGCTGGATGATGTGATGCGCGCGTTGTGGCAGCGTTATGGGCGTCATTTTTTTAGCGCTGGTGGTGGCCTCGGGCTGGAAGAGGACGATGTGCTGGCGCTGTTCGAAGAAGTTAGCGGGGTGCGTCTCGCGCCATTCTTCAAGCGTTACATATACGGCACCGATGATGTGCCGCTGAAGGAGTTGCTGGCGCCGTTCGGAATTGCGCTGATTAAACCGGAGGCGTCCG
>DATMOE010000291.1:0-7495 GCA_035568435.1 Herbaspirillum sp.
GTGCAGGTGATGCCGGTGGCGCAGCCGTCGCAATGGCAGCAGGAGTTCAAGCAGTTCCATGCGATGCAGGAGTCGTTGTTGAAGGGCGTGCCTGCGGATGCGGTGGTGACTAAATGAGCGACGAAGATGATGCATTGACGATGCATCGAACAGCGGTGTCGGTCGCCGTCGAGAAGAGTCGCGGCAATCTGCAGGAACATTGCCGCGACAACGTGGCCGAAGAAATACCCGTCGCGCTGGAATACAACGGGATTTCACACGCGGTGATGATGGCCTCGCCGGCCGATCTTGAGGACTTTGCGCTGGGCTTTTCGCTGAGTGAAGGGATCTTGCGGGATCGCAGCGAATTATATGAATGCGAATTGGTCGAGGGCGAAGAAGGTATTCAGGTGCAACTGCGGATTGCGACCGAACGCTTTGTAAAACTGAAAGAGCAGCGCCGTAATTTAACCGGGCGCACAGGCTGCGGTTTGTGCGGCGCCGAGACCTTGCAACAAGCGATACGGCATCCGGCGGCAGTAGGCGCTAGCGGTCGTTTTACGGCAGCGATGATGCACGCAGGCTTTAGCGCCATGCTGCAAAAACAGACGCTGCAGCAGCAGACCGGCGCAACGCATGCGGCAGCGTGGTTGGATGCCGATGGCAATATTGCGTTGGTGCGTGAGGACGTCGGCCGTCACAATGCATTGGATAAGCTGATCGGCGCCTTATGCGAATCGGGCCAGGATTTATCTGCCGGCGCGGCCTTGATCACCAGCCGCGCCAGTTATGAAATGGTGCAGAAGGCAGCGACCGTCGGCATCGGCTTTGTGGCGGCGATTTCCGCGCCGACCGCGTTGGCGATCCGGCTGGCGGAGCAGACCGGCGTGACCTTGGTGGGTTTTGTGCGGCAGGATAGTCATGTGGTGTACGCCAATGGACATCGCTTATTGGCGGAGACCGAATCATCCATTTCCAAGGTAATGGGAGCGTAACGATGAGTACGGGTAACCTGGTAAAAATGGCTAATCAGATCGGCTCGTTTTTTGAGACGATGCAAGACCATGATCAAGCCTTGAGCGATATCGTCAGCCATCTCAAGCGCTATTGGGATCCACGTATGCGGCGTGCATTACTGGAACACGTCGCCCAGGAAGGCGGGACGGATTTGTCGCCGATCGTGCTGGAAGCGGTTAATCGTCATCAAGCGCGGCTGGCTGAGAATGCCAATGTGCATTCCTGAGCGATTAGAAAAAACAGATGCAACAGCGTGTCGTGGTTTACAAAGCAATACCCGAAGTACTGATGGCACGCTTGCGCAACGAATTCGACGTCACATTTTTCGATGGCGTTCATGCCGATAACCAGGCTGCGTTTTACGATGCCGTAAAGCGGGCCGACGGTATCGTCGGTGCTAATGTGCCGTTGCCGAATGCGCTGCTGGATCAAGCCCCCAATCTAAAAATCGCTTCTTCGATGTCAGTCGGCGTGGATCATTTCGATCAGGATTATTTCCGGCAGCGCGGTTTAATGCTGGCGCATACGCCGGGCGTACTGGACGAGGGCGTGGCCGATCTGGTTTTTGCGCTGATTCTGACCAGTGCGCGGCGTATCGTCGAGATGGCCGGCTTGGTGCGGGCCGGTGAATGGAAAGCCCCCAGCGGCCAGGCGCAGTACGGCGTTAGTGTGCAAGGTAAAACCCTGGGCATATTGGGGATGGGGCGCATCGGCCGGGCGGTGGCGCGGCGTGCGCATCATGGTTTCGGCATGCCGGTCATTTATCATAACCGTCGTCCCAATCCCGAGGCCGAACAAGCGTTGCAGGCGCGTTATGTGAGCAAAGATGCGTTGTTGGCGCAAGCCGATTTCCTCTGCGTCATGCTGCCGCTGACCAAAGAAACCGAACGGGCGATGGGCGCGCGTGAATTTGCCTTGATGAAGCCCAGCGCGATCTTTATCAATGCCGCGCGCGGCAAAGTGGTCGATGAAGCCGCGCTGATTCATGCTCTGCAACAAAAGATCATCTATGCCGCCGGGCTCGATGTGTTCGAGCAAGAGCCGGTATCGGTCGATTCGCCTTTGCTGAAAATGCCGAACGTGGTGGCGCTGCCACATATCGGCACGGCAACCTTTGAGACGCGCTTTGCCATGGCCGAACTGGCGGTGAATAATCTGATTGCCGGCTTGCGCGGCGAGCGGCCGGCGCATTTGGCGGTTTGAGTTCGCTCGTTTGCGGTCCCATTAATTTATCCGAGTGCTTCCGTCGTACACGTTTAATGTGTATTATTTCCGCATTGAAAAGTACGACCGTGCTAAATTTTGGTGTGGGAGCGGTTTTAAATCTATAATCCGCCAACAGTTTACGTTCACGTCAAATCCGATTTTTGCAAAGGCCAAGTGATGAAAGTATTAGTTCCAGTGAAACGTGTCGTGGATTACAACGTGAAAGTACGCGTTAAATCGGACGGCAGCGGTGTCGATATCGCCAACGTCAAAATGTCGATGAATCCGTTCGACGAAATCGCGGTGGAAGAAGCGGTGCGCCTGCGCGAAGCGGGCAAGGTGACGGAAATCATCGCGGTGTCCTGCGGTGTGACGCAATGCCAGGAAACGCTGCGTACTGCGATGGCCATCGGCGCCGACCGGGCGATCCTGGTGGAGACCGATACGGAATTGCAACCGCTGGCAGTGGCCAAGCTGTTGAAAGCGTTGGCCGATAAGGAACAGCCGCAGTTAATTATTTTGGGCAAACAGGCGATTGACGACGACAGCAATCAAACCGGGCAGATGCTTGCCGCCTTGCTGGGTTGGCCGCAAGCCACGTTTGCCTCGAAACTGGTGCTCGAAGACGGCAAGGCAACTGTGACGCGTGAAGTCGACGGCGGTCTGGAAACGATTGCGCTGACGTTGCCGGCGATCGTGACCACCGATTTGCGTCTGAACGAGCCGCGTTATGTGACGCTGCCCAATATCATGAAGGCCAAGAAAAAGACCATGGATATGCTCAAGCCGGATGCGTTGGGTGTTGATGTTACGCCGCGTTTGAAGACGCTGAAAGTGGCGGAGCCGCCGAAACGCAGCGCCGGCGTTAAAGTGCCCGATGTCGCTACGCTGGTGGCCAAGCTCAAAAACGAAGCTAAAGTCATTTCGTAATCCATTTCAGTCACCATTCAGAATTCAGGGAATCCATATGACAGCTCTCGTCATTGCCGAACACGATAATGCCAGCCTCAAGGGCAGCACACTTAATACCGTCACCGCGGCGATCGCTTGCGGCGGCGAAGTCCATATCCTGGTGGCCGGCCATAACGCTAAGGCCGCCGCTGCTGCAGCCGCTGAATTGAGCGGCGTGTCCAAAGTCCTGCTGGCCGACGCGCCGCAATTCGCCGACGGCCTGGCCGAAAACGTGGCGGCGCAAGCGCTGGCCATTGCGTCTGCTTATAGCCATATCCTGGCGCCTGCAACTGCCTACGGTAAAAACATTTTGCCGCGTGTGGCCGCCGTATTGAATGTCGCGCAAATCTCCGAAATCTCCAAAGTAGATAGTCCCGATACTTTCGAACGCCCGATCTACGCCGGTAACGCGATTGCGACCGTGCAGTCGACCGATGCGGTCAAGGTGATTACCGTGCGTACGACCGGCTTCGATGCTGCCGCAGCAGGCGGCAGCGCGACGGTGGAAACATTGACGCCTGTGGCCGATAGCGGCAAGTCGCGTTTTGTCTCGCGTGAACTGGCGAAATCCGACCGGCCTGAGTTGACGGCTGCCAAGGTGATTGTCTCCGGCGGACGCGGCCTCGGCTCGGCAGAAAACTTCAAGATACTGGAACCGTTGGCAGACCGCCTAGGCGCGGCAATGGGCGCATCCCGCGCCGCCGTCGATGCCGGTTATGTGCCCAATGACTGGCAAGTCGGCCAGACCGGCAAGATCGTGGCGCCCGCTTTGTATATCGCAATCGGCATTTCAGGCGCGATCCAGCATCTGGCCGGCATGAAGGATTCCAAGGTGATTGTCGCCATCAATAAAGATGAAGAAGCGCCGATTTTCAGTGTCGCCGATTACGGCCTGGTCGGGGATTTGTTTGAAGTTGTGCCTGAGTTGGTTAAGCAACTGGGGTAACAACGGGGTTAGCAACGTTATCCGCAATCCGATAAAGTTCACCGTCTTATCACGCGACCGCCGCCAACGGCGGTCGCTGCGTTTTCAGGAGCTATAAATGAGCTATGCCGCGCCGTTGAAGGACATGTTGTTCGTCATGAATGAATTGGCGGAATTGTCGCAAATCAATGCCTTGCCCGGCTGCGAGGATGCGACGCCGGAAACGGTGGAAGCGATTCTGGAAGAGAATGGCCGTTTCTGCGCCGAGGTGGTGGCGCCGCTCAATCATGAAGGGGATAAAGAGCCCAGTTTCTGGCATGACGGCGATCAGGTGACGACCAGCAAAGGCTTCAAGGCGGCTTTTAAGGCTTTTGGCGCGGCGGGCTGGCAGGGCGTGCAGCATCCGGCCGAATTCGGCGGGCAGGGCTTGCCGAAACTGGTGGCGGCGCCTTGCATCGAAATGCTCAATTCGGCCAGCCTGGCATTTGCGCTTTGTCCATTGCTGACCGACGGCACGATCGAAGCACTGATCACGGCCGGCAGCGATCAGCAAAAGGCGACGTATCTGGAAAAACTGATCAGCGGCGAATGGACCGGCACCATGAACCTGACGGAGCCGCAAGCCGGTTCCGATCTGTCGCTGGTGCGTACGCGGGCAGTGCCGCAAGCCGACGGGACTTATAAATTGTCCGGCACCAAAATCTTCATTACTTACGGCGAGCACGATATGGCGGACAACATCGTCCATCTGGTGCTGGCGCGAACCCCTGACGCGCCCGAAGGTGTGAAAGGGATTTCATTGTTCGTCGTGCCAAAGTTTTTGAGCGGACCGGATGGCGCGCTGGGCGAGCGCAACGATGTGCATTGTGTATCGCTCGAACACAAAATGGGTATCAAGGCCAGTCCGACTGCGGTGCTGCAGTTCGGCGATCACGGTGGTGCGGTCGGGACGTTGGTGGGCGAAGAAAACCGCGGCCTGGAATATATGTTCATCATGATGAACGCGGCGCGTTTTGCGGTCGGGGTGCAAGGCATCAGCGTGGCGGAGCGGGCTTATCAAAAAGCGGTTGCCTACGCCAAAGACCGGGTGCAATCGCGTGATCTGGAAGGCTCCGCCGGAGCGGTGACCATCATTCATCAGCCGGACGTGCGGCGCATGCTGATGAGTATGCGGGCGCAGATTGAGGCCGCACGGGCGCTGGCTTATGTGGGCGCAGCGGCATCCGATCTGGCGCACCACGCTGGCGACGCGCAATCACGACGGCAGCATCAGGCGTTTTACGAATATCTGGTGCCGATCATCAAAGGCTGGTCGACCGAACTGGCGATCGATGTCGCCTCGACCGGTGTGCAAGTGCATGGCGGCATGGGATTTATCGAAGAAACCGGTGCTGCTCAGTATTATCGCGATGCGCGCATTCTGACGATTTATGAAGGTACGACTGCGATTCAGGCAAACGATCTGGTCGGCCGCAAAACGGCACGCGATGGCGGCGCCGTGGCATACGGGATTATCCGGCAAGTGCGCGAGACTGCTGCCGCGCTGGCCGCAGGAAGCAGCGACGATTTGCAGGTTGTCGGGCGTCGGCTGGAAGCGGCGGCGACGGCGCTGGAGCAGGTGGTCGCTTATGTGGTCGGTAATCTGAAAGACGATATCAAGGGCGTATTTGCCGGTAGTGTGCCGTATCTGAAATTGGCTGGCATTGTATTGGGCGGCTGGCAGATGGGCCGGGCGGCGTTGGCAGCGCAACAGAAATTGCAGGAAGGGGCTGCCGATAAGGATTTTTATTCGGCCAAGATTGGCACCGCGCGCTTTTTTGCCGATCATTTTTTGACGCAGGCAGATGCGTATCGTCTGGCGATCGTCGAGGGTAGTAGCGCCGTTCAGGCCTTAAGCGAGGCGCAATTTTAGCTAATCAGCCGAACGACCCGCCGGTGTATAGCAGATCGAAGGTGCGGGCCATTGCAGCGATGATGCCGGTAGCGCCTACCGTCAGACTGAATACCACCAGCAGTATCACGGTCCAGCCGGAATCGGATTGCTTGCCGGAAAGACTGTTGTAGCGGGAATCCCATTTTTCATCCGGCGTCAGGCCGATCACCAGCGCCTGAAGCATCCCCGCCAAGATTGAGACGACAAACAGGCAGCCGGTGAATAATTTCGGTTGTTCCGGCCAGATTGCCATTGCCAGTAATGAAATTGGCAAAGTAATAACATGTAGCCAGCCGAAGCGGTCGCGAAATCCTTGCAGATAAAAGCGGTGGGCGCCGATGCAGCCGAGAAACGCGGCCAGGAAGGTCGCTAAAGTTTTAATTTTGTGAGGCGTGGGCATCGGGGAAAGCCTTTTAAACCGGTTTGATGGGTGAAATAAGCGTATGTCTTATGGGCAAAAGGGGCTAGTGTAGCAGTGTTAAATAAGTGGGCAGGGGCGGCTTTGCGGCTTTTACCCCACGCTTGTGCGCCGGTTGGGTCTTTACTTGCGATTAAGTTTGCGGTAGGGCCGTAAAACGGGCTATAATTTGCAACTTTTTTCGTCTTCGAACACTTTTTGGAATCATTATGGTCGTTATTCGTTTAGCACGTGGAGGCGCCAAGAAGCGTCCTTTTTTCAACATCGTGGCAACTGATTCGCGCAATCGCCGCGACGGTCGCTTTATCGAGCGCCTGGGTTTTTACAATCCGGTAGCGTCCGGTAAAGAAGAAGGCTTCCGTATTGCCCAGGATCGTCTGGCTCACTGGCAAGGCGTTGGCGCACAAGTGTCGCCAACCGTTGCACGTTTGATCGGCAGCGCCGGCAAGACTGCAGCGTAAGTATCGAATCAGCATCCATAAGCATGGCGCAGTCGGGAATTCCTGAAGATCTGGTAACCGTCGGCTATGTAACAGGTGCTTATGGCGTTGCCGGTTGGGTGCGCGTCAAGCCGTTTTCGGATGATGCGGACGCTCTTCTGGGCGCCAAAAGATGGTGGCTGAACAAGCCGGAATCGGCATCTTCATTGCGCGATATCGATATGTTGCAGGCCAAAAGTCATGGCGGCGATGTGGTGGCGCAGCTTATGGGGGTGGTAGGACGCGATGCAGCCGAGGCCCTCAAAGGGCATCAGGTGCAAATCTCGCGCAGTCATTTCCCGGCGTTGTCGAACGGTGAGTTCTATTGGGTGGACCTGATCGGTCTGTCCGTCGAAAATATGCAAGGCGAGCAGTTGGGTACCGTGGCCGATCTGATGGATAACGGCGCGCATCCGATTCTCAGGGTGGTCAAGCCGGTGGCGCAGGCAGCCACGGCAGTAGCCGCGGTGGAAACATCGGAACCTGCGGCAGCGCAGTCCAAGGCGCGCAGCAAAGCAACGCCGGCGCCGGTGGCTGAAACGCTGATCCCGTTTGTCGATCATTTCGTCAAAACAGTCGATCAGGCG
>DATMOE010000292.1:0-9500 GCA_035568435.1 Herbaspirillum sp.
TGGACGCTTGTATGCCCTTGTAAAAGAGGGGATGACGCGTGGACAACGTTATCCTGCCTGGCAGTTTGACGTCGACCGTAGCCGGCTTGAGGAGGTGTTGTATCCCTTCTTTGAGGCACAGGCAAGTTGCTGGATGATTCATGATTTTATGTTTCGCCCCGCGGCTGCTCTGGATGGCCTTAGCCCCGGAGACATCATTGCCGACAAGTCGAAACCGATCGATCGCGTTGTTGAAATGGCGAAATT
This sequence comes from Herbaspirillum sp., assembly GCA_035568435.1. GTDB lineage: Bacteria > Pseudomonadota > Gammaproteobacteria > Burkholderiales > Burkholderiaceae_D > Herbaspirillum. Next base: position 247 of record DATMOE010000292.1, read on the forward strand.
GCGACTGGATGGCGAGCAGGGGGCCATTTGACTGTTGTTTCATCATCCAGCGATGATTTTCCCATCCCGCCTGCCGATTTCAAAGACAGAAAAATACCGATAAAAGAACTGAATTTACGCGTTACTCCGCTGCTGCGAATTCATCGTTCGAAAAACGATCCTGTATTTTTTAATAGGCCAAAAACAACCGGTACGCGATACCGCTTTGACGCCCCGGACGACGAGTTTGGCGTGTTGTATACGGCGCAATCGTTTGATGTCTGTTTTGCGGAGACTGTTATCAGGGGGCGCTTTGAAGAGGGCGTCCTGCCGTTGATGATCGCGGAATCGGAATTGACCTCCCGTAGCATTTCATCCCTTGTGACGACCAGTGGCAAAAAACTGGTTTTGGCAGATATGACGAAGCTGTTGCTGCATCTCGGTATTGATACCCGTATCTCTACAACGATCGATTACCGCGGCCCAAGCCTTTGGAGTGCGGAAATATACAAGCACGGTATGAATTTCGATGGCATTTATTTTTTGTCCCGTAGCGGCGCCGGGCCATCCGTGGCGGTATTTTCGAGGGTTGCACTGCAAGCGGCAGGTTCTTCGATATCCCTCCTAGATTGGCCGGCTCTTCCAGGCTTTCTCGATCGGTATGAAATTGGTATCGCGGCGTAAATATTTTTATACGATTCAGCGCATCTCAAAACGCCAACCGATAAGCTTCGCTAGTGGCTGCAAGCCGGCTGGCCAGCATGGTGACCACATAATTATGCAGTTGCATCGCCACCGCCGGCGCATCGGTTTCCAGTTCGCGCAAATGCTGCAGCGATAGTTTGTGAACGCGCGTCGGGCTATCGGTTCTGACATCGGCGGTGCGCTGTTGCCCGGTATATAAAGACATCTCGCCAACGATGGTGCCGCTGCCGAATGCGCGCAGCCGCACCTTTTCATTGCCGTCCAGCGGCACGGAAATACTGACCTGGCCGTGCTCGATGAAATACATGCCGTCGCCCGTGTCTCCTTTTGCGAACAGCAAGGTGCCGGTATCGAGATTGACGGTTTGCAGCCGGGAGCAGAGGTACTGCCAATGCGCTTCACCGAAGTGCTCGCGGAAGCCGTGTTGCCACTCCGGCGCGCCTGGGACAAGCGATAATTTTTCCAGTAAAGCATTTTCAATCCATTCCAGCGCAGTATCGAGCGTATCGAATTCGCGCACCGCGTCGCCAAGTATGAAGGCGCGCTCGATCGGCAGGCGCGCATTATCTGGAATGTCGGTCATGATCAGCGTGACGCCGTGCTGTTCGCAGATCTGGCGCAATTTGATGAAGCTTTGTGAAGTCGATGCATCCATGCCCTGCACGCGACGGAAATCGATCAGCACAAATTCCACCTGCGGCGACAATTGTTCGCGCACGCGATTGACCATCTGGTTGGCGCTGCCGAAAAAAAGATAACCCTGCAGGCAGACCCCGAAAACACGTTCGCCGTGCGCTTTAAGCAAGGCGCCGGTTTCGATGGCGCGTTCCAATCTGGAGGTGAGCGAGGCACCGGTAAATTCCATTTTGATGCAGGACACACGGCCGTAATCGACTACAAACAGCACGCAAGCGACCACAATACCCAACGCTACGCCGGTCACAAAGCCAGACCAGGCAATCACGACCAGAATCAACAGGATCAGCAGGTAGTCGCTGGTGGCCAGACGCTGTCTGGCTTTCCATACCCATTCCTTGAGCAGCAAGCAGCCCAGCCCCATCAGCAAGCCCACCAGCAAGGACTTCGGAATCAGCGCCACCGCATTGGAGAAAAAGCATGCGCACAACAGACATAAAAATGCAGCAATGACGCCGGAAATACGGTCGCGGCTGCCGGACTGAAAATTGAGCAGCGAGCGGCTCAGCGATTGACTGCCGACCGCGCCGCCGAGCGCGCCGGAGATGATGTTGGCAAAGCCGGCGCTGCGCAATTCATGATTGAAGTCAACTTCGCGCCGCGTGGCCAGGCTGATCCCGGTGGAGTTAAGCAGGATGGTGAGCGTAACAACGGTAATCATGGCGAGCAGATCGCTATAGTGCGCGGCGATGACGCCCCAGCGCACCTCGGTCCACGGCAGCATGGCCGGCAACTGAAAGCCGTGCAGCATCAGCGGCTCAAACAGCCATCCCATGCTGCGCGCCTGCTGGATGCTGACGCCGCTGAGATGCAGGTCGGTAAAAAATATAATCGTAGCCGCGATCAAGGTTAGTGGCAGCAAGGTCGGAGACGCCCGTTTGAACAGGGAGGCGCCCAGCATCACGCCGGCGATCAGGAGGGATGGCAACCACATCTGCCATGACAGATTGGCTACTTCGTGCAAGGCATCAAGGCTCACATGATGGCCGGTCGCAATGCCGAATGCGCCGCTTAACAGCAAATAGCCGGTGCCCGCCAAAAAGCCGCCAACGACGGGAAACGGGATGAACTGCACCAGACTGCCGCGCCGCAAAGCACCGAGCACGGCCATGAAGACACCGGCGGCGATCGTGCTCAGCGCTACGGCCATCAGGATCGTCACCGTCGCTTGCTGCGGCGTGCCGCCCGCATCGTGCAGGTCCGCGGCAATGCCGGCGGTCATCAGCGCCAGCACCCCGGCGGAATTGGAATCGATGCCTGCCACGACAAACGGTACTGAGCTGGTCCAGGAGACCAGCAATTGCATGGTAAATGCCGACAAGAGTACCAGTGGAATGCCTGCCGCCAGTAATGCGCTGCCGCCGCTGCCGAAAATCATTGCGCCGTAACTGACGGCATAGCTGAGTGAAATCAGCGCAACGATAAAGGCCGAAAGCGAGCTGCCAAGCACTTTTGAGATGCCGACTTGTAATTTTGAGGGTTGCTGCAAACTGCTTTCATCAATCGCGGGGGTATGCATCTTTTTTGAGTTTTTTCCGGTTGATGCGTTGTTAAGATAATGGCAAGTATTATGCCAGACGTCTCTTTCGGGAGCATCCGAAAGTATGCCGCAAGAGTATGACGGAAATGTGACGAAAAGATAACAAATTGAAGCTGCCGGCGATCAAATTAATGCCGGCGGCTGTTGCAGTTCAGATTCAGGTTTAGGCCGCTTGCGGCCCACCAACCGAACCGCCCAACGCTCAAATGAATCAACATACGTAAATACAACCGGCACAATCAATAAACTCAATGCAGTCGAGGTCAGCAGGCCGCCAATCACCGCAGTGGCCATGGGCTGGCGGAAACTGGCATCGGCGCCCAAGCCAAGCGCAATCGGCAACATGCCTGCGATCATCGCCACCGTGGTCATGACAATCGGCCGCGCGCGCTTATGGCAAGCGTCAAGCAAGGCATCATGCAAAGACAAGCCACGCTCGTGGACGCCGACGACCGCATATTCGACCAGCAAAATCGAGTTCTTGGTCACAATCCCCATCAGCATGACCAGGCCGATCATGGCCGGGATATCGAGCTCGCTGTGCGCCGCCAGCAGCGCCACGAAAGCGCCGCCGAGCGAGAGCGGAATCGCCGAGAGAATGGTGATCGGTTGCAGGAAATCCTTGAACAGCAAGGTCAGCACGCAATACACGCATAACACGCCGATGATAATCGCCATGCCGAATCCCGATGCCAGCTCGGCCGCAATTTCGGCATCGCCGGTCTGGATCAATCGCACGCTCGATGGCAGCGCTTTGACCGCCGGCAGCGCGCTGGCTGCAGCCAGCGCCGCGCCGAGCGGCATGCCGCCCAGATCCGCGTTGACGGTCACGTAGCGGTGCCGGTCGTAGCGGCTGATTTGCGAAGGACCGCTTTCGACCGACAGGCTGGCCACGCTGGAAAGCGGCACCAGACCGTCGCGGCCATTGACGCGCATGTTGGCCAGCGTATCGATGTCCTGCCGGGCCGCATCGGCCACCCGCACTCGCATATACACTTGCCGGTTATCCAGATTGAGCCGGGCTACTTGGGCATCGAAGTCGCCGCTGGTGGCGATGCGCACCACGGTGCCGATGGCCGCTGTGGTGACGCCGCGTTCGGCGGCGCGCTCAGCATCGGGGCGGATGATAATTTCCGGCCGTTCAAGGCTGGCCGTTGAATTGATATTGGACAAGTGGCCGACGCCGCGCAATTCGCGCTCCAGCAACTGCGCGCTGTGCTTGAGCGCTTCGGCGTTGTCGCCGGCAAGAATTAATTGCATCTTTTCGCCGATGCCGCCGCTGCCCACCGTAAAGCGCGCGCCGGGAACGTTCAACAGCTTTTTGCGGATGGCGGTTTCAATCGCGACCTGCCGCTCGCGTTGTCCGCGCGGCTTCAGTGTCAGGATCAGCGCGCCCTTGCGCACTTCGCCTGCCTGCCGCACGCCGTTGCCGGCCATCAATGCATCGCCGATCGTGGTGAACACGTTCTGGATGCCGGCGACATCGTCTATCGCAGTCCGCGCGGCTTCGGCAACGGCAAACGTGTTGGCGACGGAACTGCCGGGCGGTAATTCGATATTCACGGTGGTGAAGCCGCGGTCGGCCGGCGGCACCAGTCCAGACGGAATCAACGGCACCAGCGCAATCGAGGCCGCGAAGAACAAGGCGCCGGCGGCGGCGCTGGTCTTGCGATGCGCCAGGCACCAGGCCACGGCGGATAGATACCAGAGCATGACGCGGCCATCCTCCCGTTTTCTGGCCGGCCGCGTTTTGAGAAAATAGGCCGCCATCATCGGCGTCAACAGCCGTGCCACCAGCAAAGACGCAAGCACCGCGATCACCGCGGTCCAGCCGAACTGCCTGAAGAACAGGCCGGGCACGCCGCTCATCATCGCCGTCGGCAGAAATACCACCACCAGACTCATCGTGGTGGCGATCACGGCCAGTGCGATTTCGGTGACGGCATCGGTGGCCGCTTGCAGGATCGGTTTTCCCATGTGGCCGTGACGTTCGATGTTTTCGATCTCGACAATCGCATCGTCGACCAGGATGCCGACGATCACCGCCAGCGCCAGCAAGGTCAAGGTGTTGAGCGAATAGCCTAGCCAGGACATGGCGGCAAAGGTCGGCAGAATGGATAAGGGCAGGGCGGCGGCGGAAACCAGCGTGGCGCGCCAGTCGCGCAAAAAGGCCCAGACCACCAGCACGGCCAGCAGCGCGCCTTCGTACAGCATGTCCATCGAACCTTTGTATTGCTCCAGCGTGTAGCCGACGGTGCCGGAGATGGCGGTAAAGCTGAGCGAGGTATCGTCGCGCTTCAAGCGATCCAGTACTTGCCGGACGTTCTGGGCAATCAGCGTTTCATCGAAACCCTTGGCGCGATAAAGCTTGAAACCGACCACCGGCTTGCCGTCGAGCAGCGCCATCTGGGTGCGCTCGGCGATGCCGTCATGGATGGTTGCGATCTGATCCAGGCGTACCTCGCGGCCATTGGCCAATGTAATTGGGAAGGCCGCCAGATCGGCGGCCTGGCGCACCGTCGCGATGGTGCGTACCGATTGCTCGGCTTGGCCCAGTTGTCCGCGCCCGCCGGAAGATTCCTGCTGCACCTGGCGCAACGCGAGCGAGACTTCGGCGGCGGTAACGCCGAGCGCGTTCAGGCGCACCGGATCGACTTCAATCCGCACTTCGCGTTGCACGCCGCCGACACGTTCGAAGCGCGCCACCCCCGGTATGCCGAGCAGGGTCTTGGCCAGCGTGTCGTCGACATACCACGACAGCGCTTCTTCATCCATGTGTGACGAGGCGATCGAATACATCAGCATGGCTTCGCCGGCGGAGGTGACTGAGGTGACCGTGGGTTGTTGTAGATCGGTGGGCAGATCGGAGCGCACGCTGTCGACGGCATTCTTGGTTTGAATCAATGCATCGGAAAGATTTTTCTCGAGTTCGAACTGTACCGAGATCGCTACCTTGCCGTCGGTGATGGTGGTGTACAGATGTTTCAGGCTGGAGAGCGTTGCCAGCGAATCTTCTACTTTGCGCGCAACCTCGGTTTCAAGCTGGGACGGCGCCGCACCGGGCTGGACCAGCGTAATGTTGATGGTCGGCAGATCGATATCCGGCATGTTCTGCACCGGCAATTGGTGAAAGCCCCAGATGCCCGCCAGTGTGAGCAGCACAAACAGTAATACCGCCGGAATGGGATTGCGGATGGACCAGGTAGCGAAATCCATGGCGTCAGTTCTTGGCCGTAGTCGATGCAGTATCGGCCAGACGCACCACATCGCCATCGTTGAGGAAGCCTGCGCCTTGCACCACAATCCGGTCGGTGCCAGCGAGGCCTTGCACGATCTCGGCATCGGTGCCGGCGCGGCGGCCCACGGTCACGGCCTGCAAGCGTACCTTCGGCGTCGCGCTGCCATCGGCCAGTGTTAGTACGTAGCTGCGGCCGTCGCGAATCACCACGCTCTGCGCCGGGATCAACAGCGCCGGACTTTGTCCCAGGTCGATCAGGCCGCTGGCATACATCCCGGCACGTGCTTGGCTGCCGGCATCGAGATCGGCATAGACCAAGCCCAGCCGCGATTGCGTATCCAGCGAAGGCGCGCTCTGACGTACTTTGGCGCCGGCCTTGCTGCCGTCGGGCAGGGTTAGGGCGATATGTTGTCCGATCGCGATATGGGTCAGTTGCGCTGCCGTGAGTTCGCCGCGCCATTCCAGCCGATTGCGGCGGATCAGCCGAAACAATTCCTGTCCGACCGGTGCCACCGCGCCCAATGTTGCAGTACGGGAGCTGATGACGCCATCATCGGGCGCCACCACGTTGGTGTAGCGCAGTTGCAATTGCTTGGAGGCGAGTTGTGCGCGGGCAGTTTTGGCCTGGGTCACGAACTGCAGCACATCCTGATCGCTGATGCCGCCGCTGCCTTGCAAGGCAAGCATGCGTTGGCGATTGGCTTCGGCCTGATCCAGATTGGCTTGCAACAGCGTCTGATCGGCCAACAGCAGCGCCGGATCGAGTTGCGCGAGTATCTGGCCTTTTTTGACTTGATCGCCGACGTTGACGCGCACGTCGATTAATTGATAGCCGCCGATCTGGGTGCCGATGCTGGCTTCCTGCCAGGGTGCGATGGCGCCGGAGGCCTCCAGCGTTACCGGCCAGGTGACGCGGCGCGGCAGCGCGCTGGTCACGGTCAGGGCGGGCGCAGCTTGCGTGGTATTTGCCGCGGCGTCGGAACGGTGCATCATGACGAACGCGCCGATGCCGAGCGCGAGGATGAGCGCAATCGCCAGTGCGCCATACACGAAACGTGCGTTTGACTTGCCGGCGGTGGAGTCGATCGGAGGAAGGCGGGAAGGCATGCGGTTTTATGGGTGTGAGTTGTTTGCTGCGCGATTGTAGTCTGGATTATTATTATTTTTTCTTATTTTATGACGTAGTAAGACGATGAAACAATGCACCTTTTTTGCTCGATTCAGGCCGAGGCTTTGCGTTAAACTGCACGCGGATGACGTTTTTCTCTGGGGGGTTGCCAATAGCTGGCATTAGTGGAGAAAGCCGGCATTAGTGGGGGCGCGAGCAAGAAAAAGAGGGGAAAATCAGCTTGGTTATCATGCGATGAAAATTGACCGTGGTCAATGATACAAGCGCGAGCAAATCGATATGATAGCGTCCACTTGAGTAGCGCTGCGCGCATGTTTAAGGGAAATCTTGTCTTCAAGTATAGAAATGACCGCAAAAATGGCGGTGTTTTAATGGCAAGTACCGGGACCACCTCGGTCTCAATCGAAACTTATGAAGAGAGTATCACTATGAAAAACGACATTCAAGCAGCAGCGGGCGTCGAACTGACTGACGGCTTCCATCTCCTGATGGACGCCCTGGAAATGAACGGCATCACGAACATATATGGCCTGCTTGGCATTCCTGTGACCGAGGTTGGTCGCATTTGGCAAGCACGCGGCAATAAATTCTTCAGCTTCCGTAACGAGCAAAACGCCGGCTACGCGGCATCGGTCGCTGGTTACCTGACCAAAAAGCCAGGTGTTTGCGTGACGGTATCCGCGCCGGGCTTTTTGAACGGCCTGACCGCACTGGCAAACGCCACCACCAACTGCTTCCCGATGATCATGATTTCCGGTTCGTCGGAGCGTGAAATTGTCGACCTGCAGCAGGGCGACTATGAAGAAATGGATCAGCTGAACATCGCGCGTCCACATTGCAAGGCTTCCTTCCGTATCAATCGTGTTGAAGACATCGGCGTCGCGGTCGTTCGCGCAATTCGTACTGCCTTGTCCGGCCGTCCAGGCGGTGTCTATCTGGATATCCCAGCACGTCTGTTCAGCACCACAATGCCTGCCGAAGAAGGCAAGAAATCGGTATTCGTTCCAGTCGATCCAGCACCGGCACAAATCCCTGGCCCTGACGCAGTGCAACGCGCAGTAGACCTGATCAAGGGCGCCAAGAAGCCATTGATCCTGATGGGTAAAGGCGCTGCTTACGCACAATGCGACGCCGACATCAAGGCATTCATCGAAGAAACCGGCATTCCTTTCACACCAATGTCGATGGCCAAAGGCCTGGTTTCCGATACGCACCCACAATGTGGCGCTGCAGCACGTTCGATGATTCTGCAAGAGTCCGACGTTGTGATCCTGATCGGTGCACGTCTGAACTGGTTGTTGTCGCATGGCAAGGGCAAAACCTGGGGCAGCGCGAAGAAATTCATTCAGATCGATATTCAAGCCAACGAAATGGACAGCAACGTCCCGATCGCTGCGCCGCTGGTTGGCGACGTCCAATCCTGCGTCAACGCATTGCGCGCTGGCCTGAAGGGCATGACCAAGCCGACCGAATGGATGAAGGCCGTTGCTGAACGTGCAGCCGGCAGCCGCGACAAGCTGGCCGTCAAGCTGTCCACCCCAACCCCTGTGATGAACTATCACAATTCGCTGGGCGCAATCCGTGACGTGCTGAAAAACTACCCTGACATCACGCTCGTCAACGAAGGTGCAAACGCACTGGATAACGCACGTATGGTCATCGATCAATACCTGCCGCGCAAGCGTGTCGACACCGGCACTTGGGGCGTCATGGGCGTGGGTATGGGCTCGGCTGTTGCCGCAGCGGTTGAAACCGGCAAGCCAGTTGTTGCAATTTGCGGCGACAGCGCATTCGGCTTCAGCGCGATGGAATTCGAAACCATCACCCGTTACAACCTGCCAGTGACCGTGATCATCATGAACAACGGCGGTATCTACCGTGGTGACGAAGCCAATCCTGCGCACCAGTTCTCGTGCATGTCGTTCAATCCGAATACCCGTTACGACCAGTTCGGTATTTCTCTCGGT
>DATMOE010000293.1:0-4319 GCA_035568435.1 Herbaspirillum sp.
AATACCTTGGGATTACGGGGACAGCGTTCTGGCAACTTTGACGGAGCGGCGTTTGCGGATTGCAATCGATGATGCGATAGCGTCGTTGCGCGAGCAATTTGCGTGCACATTGACGACAGTATTGATGGCAGCAATTGAACCGGCAATGAAATCCGTACAGGACAGATTGTCATTGCGCCCGGAGCAACCTTTAGATGTGAAAGCTTTCGCCGGCGCCCTGCTTGGTCTGAAATGCAATGGCAGTCACGGCGCGTCAATCTCTCTGAACGATCTGGCATCCGATGTTTGCCAGATATTCAAAATCCCACGCACCATTTGCTTATTGGCTTAATGCCGCACGTTTAGAACACATCACCTAATACCGTTTAATTTCGGACGTCTTCGCTCGCTGCAAGCGCCTGATGGATGTGCGAGATGTCGTTTTGGCCGGGGTGACATCTGCGGAAGGGGTGCTATCCCCGCGGCAATCCATCATTTTAGTCAGTGTCGCAGCCACGGTCATGCCGGTGCCGAGCGAGTAGTACACGATGCCAAGACAAAATGTCCCGACCGTATTTTTCAAAAATGCGGAGGCCTCCGGCGAACTATCCTCGAACGCGCCGGCAACAGTTTCCTTCGCCCATTCATTGATTGCAAGACTGGCCATCAGCATTGATATTTCCACAGTACTGTTCAGCGTAAAAAGCCGTTTGCAGGCATTGAATATTATTTGTGGAGAATCTGGTATTTGTCCGACGATCCTATAGATCAGGTCGTCGATCCGTTGCCGCGAAAGCGGATCGTGCTGTAAACCTTCTAATTGTTCCATCCAGTTTTCTTGCCCCAGGAGATAGGCAGGATGCATGAGCAGTTCTTTGCGATCGCCGCTATTGCGCAGAGATTCGGCATAGGCGCCGGCTGGAAGCCCCCCCAAGCCATCGATCAATGTGTCGACGAGCGCCGCCTGGTCGAAATGGGTCGCAGCCGGCGCGACAATGGAACGTGCGACATTACGTATCGTATAGGCTGCGGCTAGTACGCCGGCCTGATGCTTCATCTCTGCGCGCAGTGGGCGTTGATGACGCTCCAGGATATTTTGCATGACTAGCGTGTCTGGGTTGCCTTTGTTGTAGTGGTTCGGATGCGTATCCCTGAGCACACTATTGATAAACCGATCGACGATACCGATAACAGCGCCAGGCATGTACGGCAAAGCAGCGGCAGGAAGATACGCCTTGAATAGAGACGCCAAACCGGCTCCCGCCTGAGTACCGACGATAAATCCCAGAGAAGAAAGAACGCCAAAAATTTTCCCGGTCATATCGTCGACTGCATCTGCATTGGATAGCCGCCGCCTCAATTCTTCCGTGCCAATTTTGTGTTCCACCAAAGTGCTGGACCGATCGCTGATCAGTTCTTCTAATTCCGCTTTGTTTTCAGGTGTCATAAACGGCTCGAATATCTGCGTCAGCATGATGTTCATGGCGTCAAGCGCGATATCCTCGCTCGACGAAGTACTGACATCATCGAGAGCAGGCGCATCCGGTACAAATCCTTTCCCGACGGGCGTAAAGGTCTTTTTGCGATCATCGATCATGACGTCATCGGGTTCCTCCTCAAAATTATCAAAATCATCAAGCTTGGGCTCAATACCGAGCATAGCCTCGACGGAGGGCGCTAACGGTCTTGAATTGATCCGACGTAAATCGTGCCGTATCCAAATGGCGGGTTCCTCGAACGCTACCGAGCGGAATTTATTTCCGACTGTTGAACGCAATGAACTGGTGCCGTCAAGCGCCGGACGATATTGAAAGCGAGGGGCGGCGTGCGTTTCACTGCTATTGAACTCCGATTTTGGTTGCGGCGGTTCAGAGATGGTGCGGTTGCGCCGACGCAAAGTGACGGACGATGGCGCTGAATTGGTGGGAGTGGAGTAGGGAGGCTGGATTGAAGAAAACATGCAATATCCTGTAAGTCAGAACGGTAATCTGGAAATGCGTTCTAGTAATTTATAAGCTCGCAGAAAACATTTCGATGATTCGTGCACGTTCATTTGCATCGCTTTGTGTGGCAAGAACTCCTGCTTCCGTTGCCGCTTCTGCTTTTGCCAGCTCCCTGTATTGCGCCGCCGTACATTGATAACGACTACGAACGAACGGCGATGACTCCGCCATGCATTTTCCCTGAAAATATTCCGAATACACATAATCGTCACCATCGTAAGCCAGGCCGTCCGGCATGGCCGGCGTTTGTTCCGGCCGATCTTGCAACGCCTGTGTCATGTAACGTTTCCAGATGGGTAATGCGTAAATGGCGCCGCTGCGATTACCCAAACTTTTCGGTTGATCGTAGCCAACCCATACCGTTGTTACGATACCGCCGCCATAGCCGCCGAACCATGCATCGCGCGCATTGTTCGATGTGCCGGTTTTACCCGCCAGATCGCCACGCTGCAGCGATTGCGCCGAGCGTCCAGAGCCTTCGCTGACCACGCTGCGCAACAGGCTATCGCTCAACCATGCATTACGGGCCGATATGACACGACGCGATGCACCGGCCACTGCCGCTTTGCCATCGTATAAAACAACGCCGGCGCGATCGCTGACCTGCGCGACCAGATACGGTGGACGATGCCAGCCGCCACTGGCAAAGACATTGAAAGCCGCTGCCAACTGTAGAGGAGTAACACCGCCCGCGCCCAAAGCTAATGGCAGGGAAGGGGGATTGCGTTTTGATTCGAAGCCGAAATGCGTCGTAAATTCCTGCACATATTGCGCCCCGGCAGCCTGCATCAGACTGACCGTCGCCATATTTTTAGAATGGGTCAATGCGCTGCGAACACTGATAAATCCATCGTAACGATGATTGAAATTGCGTGGTTTCCAGGGGCTGGCACCGGTTTCTTCACGATTGAGCAAGCGTTGCTGATCATCGATTTCGGTAGCTGGAAAATAGCCTTTTTCCAGCGCCGCAGAATAAACAAACGGCTTGAAAGCGGAGCCGGGCTGACGATATGCCTGTATTGCGTGATCGTACTTATTGCGCTGATAGTCGAAACCGCCCACCAGTGCCACAATCGCGCCGCTGTCTGCGTCCAGAGAGGCAATGGCGCCTTCCATTGCGGGCAGTTGCGCCAAGGCCCAATTACCTGTCGCGGATTGCGATACGCGCAATACAGACCCTTCGCCGATTTTTCGTATTTGAGATGCGCTCAGGGCATTTTTACCGATCCGTAAATCATGCCGTTTAAGACGCGCCAGCTTGCCATCGGACAAAACAACGTCAATGAATTGCGAGCCGACGGCGGTTGCGATTGCGCTTTTAAGGGCGCCGCTATCGGGATGCTGTGCCAATGCCCCGCGAATGGCCAGAGAGCGCGGCGCGCCATGGGGCAGCGCAACTTGACCTTCCGGCCCCAGATAACCGCGATCGTTTTGCATGCCGATCAATTCCTCGCGCAAGGCGGCATCGGCTGCGCGTTGTTTCGGCATATCCAGCGTCAGGTACAGGTTGAGGCCACGGCTATACGTATCGTCGCCGTAACGCTCCACCGCCCAAAGCCGCGCCTGCTCCACCGCATACGCCGCCTCGCGCACGGCGCTGCTGCCGCGCGCGGCCAATGCCAGCGGCTGCGCCAGCGCCTGCCGATAGGCCTCGGCATCGATATTGCCGAGCGCCAGCATGCGTTGCAGGATATAGCGTTGCCGCTGCCGGGCCCGTTCTGGATTGATCATCGGGTTATAGGCAGAAGGCGCTTTCGGTAAACCTGCCAGTAATGCCGATTCCGCCAGCGTCAATTGTGTGAGCGATTTGCCGAAATAAATATGTGCAGCCGCCGCGAAGCCGTAGGCGCGTTCGCCGAGATAAATCTCATTCATATACAGTTCCAGCAAACGGTCTTTCCCGAAACGGGATTCCAGTTTGTAGGCCAGCAGAATCTCGGCGAATTTGCGGCTCCAGGTTTTTTCGCGCGTCAAATAAAAATTGCGCGCCACCTGCATCGTGATGGTGCTGCCGCCCTGACCTTGTCGTCCGGTAAAAATATTGGCCAGTGCAGCACGCCCGATACCGGCGTAATCGACTGCGCCGTGCGCATAGAAGTGCGCATCCTCGATCGCCAGCAGGGCGGCGCGCATGGTCGGCGGGATTTGCGTCAGTGGCCATACTTCACGGCGTTCAGGGCCGTATTGTGCAAGCAGCTCGCCATCTGCGGAATAAATACGCAAAGGTTCTGCTGCCTGGTAATTGGCAAGTGCATCGATAGCGGGTAATTGGCCCCAGACATACCAGGCCGCGGTTGCCATGCTCAATATGCCGGCAGCACTCAAGCCCACCGCAAG
>DATMOE010000294.1:0-9756 GCA_035568435.1 Herbaspirillum sp.
GATCGATCTCAATCCCACCGATCCCAAGAGGCAGTATGACTATTGCATTTTGAAGATAATTACTCCCCAGCCGTACTTAAATCATAGCCACGGTTGCTTTTCGCCGGATAGCGAGGTACTGGCGATGGACGAGATGTTCGATGACAGTGCGACGACCGGCAAATGGATGATGCTCTTTGTGAATGTTAGCGAGGCAGTGTCGAACGGGGGTGAGATAAATTTGAATAATCCCGCTATTGCGCGCCGATCTCCGGCTATCACGGCTCGGCCTGGGTATTACGCCTTCACCTACCCCAGTTTTTTATCGGATGGCATGACGGTCGCCAAAACCTTACCTTTGAAAAATTCGAAGGACAGATATGCGCAGGAAGTCAGCTTTCCTTTCGCGTATGAGGTTGCGATTACTGAAAAATTCGGCCTCAGTGATGCTAATGCGCCTGCGCTGCCGCCCGAGGGTAGCGCGACTATTTCTTCGGTAAAGCCACGTTAGAAGAAGGTCGCGGAAGGACTATTTTTTCGGAACCTGTAGCAGCCATGAATCCCGCGGCCACGCAAAGAATTAAACCAATGGCATAGCTGGGAAAAAAAGGTTCATCCAGAAGAAGAACCAGCCAGATACACGCCAATATCGGTGTCAAAAATACTAAGGGCGCTATGCGGGATACCTGCCCTAACTGCAATGCCCGCAGCCACCAGAAATACGATAAGCCATTCACGATCATGCCGTTAACGAAAAGCCCAAGCCACGCTTGCGTCGACGAAGGAAGCTTGATGCCGTCATTGAACAGTACGGCGATCAGGGAAAATAATGAGGCCCATGCAAAAAACAGGAACGCCGCGATTAAAGCGTGGCATTTCAATTTTTTTGACAGAACGGAAAAAAGTGCGAAAGACAAAGAACCGATAAAAACCACGGCCAGCGTGGGGAGGTCTTCAAAATTGGCTGCGCTGGCTTCTCCCTTGCTGGCAACGATTACCACGCCGGCAAAGCCAAGCAGCGCAATGAAGATGGTTTTGTTCGTTCGTTTTTCGCCAAGAAGAAAAGGGGAAAGCAGGACGGCCAATATAGGCCACAGGTATTGCACCACCAAGACGGTGACCGCGTTCGATTTTGAGTAGCCGTAATACAAACACAGGTAATAAAGGAAGCAGCCAAGAAATCCAAGAGTCGATGTTTGAATCGCATTGCGTTTCATTTGCGTCATGCAGTGCTCAATGTCGTTTCGCAGAAAAAATACAAGGCAGCCAAGCACGATCGCGGATAGAACGTTGGACAAGAATAACAATTGCAGAGGAGAGATATCCGCGGTGCCAACCTTGGAAATGACGGCGATCAGGCTCCATGAAATTACGCATAAAAGGGCAAAAATAATGGCTTTATTTGAGTCGTGCAAGGTCATCGATTCGCTTTTAGATGCTGTTGAAAACGCGAAGTATATCGTTTGAAAATACTTTAAAACCTTACCCTGTCAGTAATGCGATTGATGTTGATAAGCGTTTTTATTCGATGGCGGGCCGTGACTTACGCCGTCAAGCGGGCAAGCACATCTATTCGTATTTAAGTCGTTCGACTTAACCGCGGATTCTTCACGATCAGAGAACATTTCGCACAGCCGTTCCGGCAGCCGCACTCGGTAAAACAGAAAAACTATTTGTTCAATAGAAACAATAAAATTTACCTACGGAAATTCTAGCCTTAGTCTGTGCTTCCCTTCCAACAACACAAGATTCAATTTATCAGGAGTCCAGATTGAAAAATTCGAAAACGCGCATTGCAATAAGCATTCTTACAATGTTCTCGGCAATCACGATCGCTCACGGCGCGCACGCAGCGGATATGACGCGGGACAACGGCTCGCCTGTTGGCGACAATCAGAATTCCGAGACTGCCGGCCCGAGAGGCCCCGTCCTTTTACAAGATTCGCATCTGATCGAAAAGCTGCAGCGTTTCGATCGTGAACGGATTCCAGAGCGTGTCGTTCACGCACGCGGCACCGGCATTTACGGCGAATTCGTGCCGACCGCCGATATCAGCGCGCTGACCAAGGCGCAAGTGTTCACGCCCGGCACCAAGACACCCGTGTTCGTCCGATTTTCGACTGTGATGGGCTATCGCGGCTCGCCTGAACAGGCCCGCGATCCTCGCGGTTTTGCCATCAAGTTCTACACGCAGCAAGGCAACTGGGACATCGTCGGCATCAATGAGCCGGTATTCTTTATTCGGGACGCCATCAAGTTCCCGGACTTCGTTCATGCCAACAAGCCTTCGCCAGTGACGGGTGTGCAAGATGCGAACAATGCGTTCGATTTCTTTGCGCACACGCCTGAAGCGACCCACATGCTGACAATGCTCTACTCGTCGCTGGGGATGCCGGACTCGTATCGGCACATGGATGGTTACGGCGTTCACGCGTTCAAGTTCGTGAATGCAAAAGGCGAGGTTAACTACGTGAAGTTCCACTGGAAGAGCGAGCAGGGCATACATCCCCTCCTGGGGAAAGATATTCCAAAGTCGATCGGCGCAGACTGGAATATGATGAGCAACGATCTGTATAACGCGGTCAAGGCGCACGAGTATCCGAAGTGGGATTTGTATATCCAGGTGCTGTCGCCGAAGGATCTCGACAAGTTCGATTTCGATCCTCTGGACGACACCAAGGTGTGGCCTGCTACGATCGCCGAACAGAAGGTTGGAACGATGACTCTTAACCGCATTCCAGATAACTACTTCGAATCAACCGAAGAATCGGCGTTCGCACCTTCGCGCTTGGTGCCGGGCATCGAACCATCCGAAGACCGGATGCTGCAGGGCCGCCTCTTCTCATACGCCGATACGCAGATGTACCGCCTGGGCGCGAACTTCAACCAGTTGCCGGTCAATCGTCCGCTGGTGGCTGTGAGCAATAACAACCAGGACGGCATGATGAACGGCGGCGATCGCAAGGGCGAAGTGAATTACGAGCCATCCACGATCAACGAGATTGCGCAGCAAGCGAAGGACAAGTACGTGCAGACCCCGCTGATGGGAACGACCCAGCAGATGGCGATCCACAAGACGCTCAATTTCCGTCAGGCCGGCGAGTACTACCGTGCGCTGTCGGAGGCGGACAAGAACGAGCTGGTTTCCAACTTGTCGGGCGATCTTAACCATGTAACCAACGACACGAACAAGTACACGATGCTTTCGTACTTCTATAAGGCCGATGCGGACTACGGCACACGTCTGGTTCGCGCTACCCACGCAGACCTGGCGCGTGTGCAGGGTGCGGCGGCTAAACTGAACGAAAACTGAAATCAGGCTAGGTTTCGCTAGCAGGTTTTCACAACCGGGTTCTATGACATGTCCGCCATAGGATCCGGTTTTTTTTTGGATGGATAATATGATGAAATTTTTTATCGATTTCCCCAGCATTTCCGGGACGGCGGCTGCCGCAATACTGCTCACGCTTGCCATTGCGGGATGCGCGCCATACAAGTACCAGTCGGAGGCTTCCTATTCGGCGAGCACGGTCGATGTCCAGAAGTATTCGGACGACTGGTTCGCCGCCGCGCGCGCCGGCCGCACAGATATTCTGCAGGCGCTGATCGATGCGCATTTCCCGATCGATGCAAGTACACCGGACGGTTATACGGCGTTGATCCTCAGCGCATACGATGCGCATCCAGACGCTTTAAAGCTGCTGCTCTCAGCAGGCGCCAATGCGTGCGCTGCCGACCGGCACGGCAATACGGCGTTGATGGGCGCGCTCTTCAAGGGCGAGAAAGACATCGCGATGACGCTGCTCGATACGCATTGCGATATCGATCAGGTCAACAATGCAGGGGAAACGGCGTTATCGTTCGCGGCGCTGTTCGGCCGGCTCGACATGCTTCCTGTGCTGGTTGCGCATGGGGCCAATCCGAACCACGTCGATGCCCGCGGCGGCACTGCTTTGCTAATGGCGGTTAGTCAGAACAACACGACTGCCGCCGAGGCGTTGCAGCGGGTCGGCGCGACGAAATGACATATCAATCAATGCCGCGCAACCGTATTTGATCTCTATACGGCTACCGGCGCTTTGATATGCGGCTGCGCTTCATACCCACTGATCTCGAAATCCTCGAATTTGTAATCGAACAGCGAGTCTGGTTTGCGCAGGATGTTCAGTTTCGGCAAAGGCCCCGGCGTGCGCGACAGTTGCTCGCGCACTTGTTCCAGATGATTCGAATACAAATGGCAATCGCCGCCGGTCCAGATGAAATCGCCCACTTCCAGCTCTGCCTGCTGCGCCACCATATGCGTCAGCAATGCGTAGGAGGCAATATTGAACGGCACGCCGAGGAAGATATCGGCGCTGCGTTGATACAGTTGGCAGGATAGTTTGCCGTCGGCCACATAGAACTGAAACAGTGCGTGGCAGGGCGGCAATTTCATTTGCGGGATGTCGGCGACGTTCCAGGCCGAGACGATGATGCGGCGCGAATCGGGATTGGTTTTGATCTGTTGCAGTACTTGGGAAATCTGATCGATATGCTGGCCATCCGGTGTCGGCCATGAACGCCATTGATAACCGTAGATCGGTCCCAGATTGCCTTCGGCATCGGCCCATTCATCCCAGATTTTGACGCCGTTTTCTTTCAGATACGCGATATTGGTGGAACCGGCCAGAAACCAGATCAGCTCGTGAATGATCGATTTGATGTGTAATTTTTTGGTTGTCAGCAGCGGGAAGCCGTCTTGCAGATTAAAACGCATCTGATGGCCGAAAACCGATAGCGTGCCGGTGCCGGTGCGATCGGTTTTTTGGGCGCCATGATCTTGCACATGGCGCATGAAGTCGAGATATTGACGCATGATGGGCAGCCTGTAGGAATCTAAAACCGAACTTAAAACCGATATTCGCCAACGGTATGTTTGCTGAAATTATGCTTGCTGCCGCCGTTGACCTGATCGACCAGGCGCTTCGGGCTGGCGGCAGAAATGAAGATGTCGGCGACCTGATCCTTGCAGCGGAATTTCGTCGCCGGGCTCAGCAGGGAACGGCCCTTGATCAGCAAGTGATGGAACAGCTTGGCTTTTTCGCTGGACAGCACGATATGGATGTCTTTGCCGAAAGCAAATAAAGGAATGTTCAGCCACCAGCCTTCGTCGCCTTCCTTGGCAACCACCGCGGCAAAGTAGGTGTTGCGCTCGGTGAGCACATGCCCTTTGCCGGATTGATTGACCATTTTGATGGCGTCGTTCTTGTTCATGTCATATCTCGCTATTGAATTGCAGTGCCGCCAGGCTGGCATACAGACCGTTGGCGGCGATCAGGGATGCATGGGTGCCGGTTTCGACAATCCGGCCATGCTCCAGCACGATAATGCGGCTGGCGCGTTGCACGGTGGCCAGCCGGTGCGCAATGACCAGCGTGGTGCGGCCGATCATGGCGGCTTCCAGCGCGCCTTGTACGGCACGCTCGGATTCCGCATCCAGCGCGCTGGTGGCTTCGTCCAGCAACAGCAGCGGCGGGTTTTTCAGCAGCGCGCGTGCAATCGCAATACGCTGGCGCTGACCGCCCGATAAGCGCACGCCGCGTTCGCCCAGGAAGCATTGATAACCCTGCGGCAGGCGGGTAATGAATTCATCGGCAGCGGCCATTTTGGCGGCGGCAATCACTTCTGCATCGGTCGCGCCGACGCGCCCGTAGCGAATGTTTTCCATCGCATTTTCCGAGAAGATCACGGTATCCTGCGGCACGATGCCGATGGCATTGCGCAGTGCGTGCAAGTCCAGATATTTGATATCGACGCCATCGAGCAGAACGCTGCCTTGCTGCGGATCGTAGAAGCGCAGCATCAGTTGGAACAAGGTGGTTTTGCCGGCGCCGGAGGGGCCGACGATGGCGACCGTTTCGCCGGGGGCAACGTCAATCGACAGGCCGTGCAGGGCTGCGGTGTCGGGCCGCGATGGATAGTGGAAATCGATATTTTGCAACGCCAGCGCGGCGCCGTTGGCGGTGCGCGGCGGCAGCGTGTCCGGCAGCAGCGGCGATTGCACCGGCGATTCTGCGGCGATCAAATGCAGCAGACGTTCGGTTGCGCCGGCGGCGCGTTGGGAGTCGCCCAGTACTTCGGATAAGGCGCCGATGGAGCCGGCTACCAGCGATGCATACAAAATGAATTGGCCCAGATCGCCGCCGGTCATACGGCCTTGAATAACGGCATGCGCGCCCAGCCACAATACAAATACGATGGCGCCGAAGACCAGCAGAATCGCCATCATGGTCAGGCCGGCGCGGGCGCTGATGCGCTGCATCGCAGTCTGGAATGCACGCTCGACACTGCTGCCGAAGCGCTCCGCTTCGATCGTTTCATGGGTGAAGGCCTGCACGGTCGGTATCGCGTTCAGGATTTCGCCGGCCAGCCCGGAGGCGTCCGCGACCCGATCCTGCGATTCGCGCGAGAGCTTGCGCACGCGGCGGCCGTAGATCACGATCGGTAATACCACCGCGCCCAGCATGACGATAATGATCGAGGTCAGCTTGACGCTGGTGATGAACAACATGATCATGCCGCCGACGAACAGCAGGAAGTTGCGCAAGGCCATCGAAATACTGGTGCCGATCAGGGCCTGGATCAGGGTGGTATCGGTGGTCAGGCGCGATAGTACTTCGCCGGTTTTGGTGGTTTCGAAAAATTGCGGACTTTGCGTGACCACATGCGCGTATACCGCGCCGCGCAGATCGGCGGTGACGCGCTCGCCCAGCCACGACACCATGTAAAACCGCGCCGCCGTCGCTACCGCCAGTATCGAGGCCACGCCGAACAGCGCGAGGAAATACAGATCGATGTGGTGGCTGCTGCTGCCGATGCCGGCGGCGCCGAAGCCGAGGTCGATCATTTGTTTGAAGGCATAGGGAATCGTCAGCGTGGCGGCGGCAGCCACCAGCAGGGCGATACCCGCCAATACAAACTGGCGCCGGTAGGGCGCTAGAAACGGCATCAGGCCGCGTAATGTAGCAAGACTGCTTTTTTGTCGCTCTGGCGGAGGGTTCGTAGTCATCTTTGATTAACTTTTGCGCGAAAGCTAGGATTGTAAACTGAAACATGCGCAGGGTATGCGCATGTTGTTGGGACTGGACTGGGGGGCGAAGGATCAGGCGGCGACCAGCGTTTTCGGCGCGGGAGCCGGTTTGCCGGTTTCCATGCCCAGTTGCCGGTTGACCGCGCTCAGAACGGCCTTGAACGATGCTGTGACGATATTGGCATCCACGCCCACGCCGAATACGGTCGGCGCATCATTCAGACGCAATTCGATGTAGCTGGCAGCTTGTGCATTGGCGCCGGCGCCGAGCGAATGTTCATGGAAATCCATCAGTTTGATGTCCAGATTGAGCGCGTTGACGAAGGCGTCGATCGGGCCATTGCCGTTGCCGCGCAGGGTGAGCGCTTGGTCGCCGCGTTCGATATCGATTTCAATCTCGATCGATTGCTTCTGCCCCGAATCTTCTTTCATGCGGTGCGCGCGATAGACGTAGGGGCTGGTTTGATCCAGATATTCGCGTTTGAAGATCGCGTAGATGTCGGCGGCGGCGATTTCCTTGCCGGTGGCGTCGGCCTCTTGCTGAATGGCGCGGCTGAATTCGATCTGCAGACGGCGCGGCAAGGCCAGGCCGTATTCCATTTCAAGCAGATAAGCCATGCCGCCCTTGCCGGACTGGCTGTTGACGCGGATCACGGCATCGTAGCTGCGGCCGAGATCGGCCGGATCGATCGGGAGATACGGTACTTCCCAGATGGCGTCGGCCTGTTGTTTGGCGAAGCCTTTTTTGATCGCATCCTGATGCGAGCCGGAAAAGGCGGTGAACACCAGATCGCCGGCATACGGATGGCGCGGATGGACCGGCAACTGATTGCATTCCTCGACGCATTGACGCACCACATCGATATCGGAAAAATTCAGGCCCGGATTGACGCCCTGTGTATACAAATTCAAGGCCAGCGTGACCAGATCGACGTTGCCGGTGCGCTCGCCGTTGCCGAACAGGCAGCCTTCCACGCGCTGTGCGCCGGCCATGACGGCCAATTCGGCGGAGGCCACTGCGGTGCCGCGATCATTGTGGGGATGGACTGAAATGATGACCGAATCGCGCCGTTCCAGATGGCGATGCATCCATTCGATTTGATCCGCGTAGACGTTCGGTGTGCTGCATTCGACCGTGGACGGCAAGTTGAAAATCACTTGGCGCCGCGGCGTTGCCTGCCATGTGGCTGACACCGCATCGCAGATTTCTTTGGAGAAATCGAGTTCGGTCATGCTGAACGATTCCGGCGAATACTCGAAGCGCCAGGCTGTTTGCGGCAGGGCATCGGTCAAATCCTTGACCAGTTGCGTGCCGGTAATGGCGATTTGCTTGATTTCATCGCGCGACATATTGAACACGATTTTGCGGAATGCCGGTGCGACTGAGTTGTAGAGGTGGATGATGGCTTGTTTGGCGCCGGTCACCGAGTCCACCGTGCGGCGGATCAATTCATCGCGCGATTGGGTCAGCACGATAATGGTGACGTCGTCCGGTATGCGTTTTTCATCGACCAACTTGCGCACAAAATCGAAATCGGTTTGCGAAGCGGACGGGAAGCCGACTTCAATTTCCTTGAGGCCGGTTTTGATCAGCATGTCGAAAAAGCGCAGTTTGCGCTCCACGCTCATCGGTTCGATCAGGGCTTGATTGCCGTCGCGCAGATCGGTGCTCATCCAGATCGGCGGCTTGTCGATAATCTGATCGGGCCAGGTACGGTCGCGCAAGGCGACGGGGGGAAACGGTCGGTATTTCTGGGATGGGTTACTTAACATCATGATGAACCTCTGCACTTGATATTGATTCGGATTGTTGATTCCTGGTGTCGTATCGGACGACGAATTCGTGTGGCATCTGAGGCGGCCTGACTGCCACGTAACGCTAGGTCAGGCAACCGATCGGCAGCGGCAGTAGCGCCAGCGCACGCGCAAAGATCGTCAGGGCAATGGTTTCGCCGTTCCTGGATAGTACGATCATAGGCTTGAAATACATAATGTGCGAGTGTGCGATTTTGAAGCGATTTTGGATTTTTTGCATCTGGCCGATGGCCGGGTAATGCGATGCAGGCTGAGGTGAACCGGTTGGCTGCGTAGTAGTCTACGCTACCAGGGTTAGCTTAGCCGTAGCGGCAGCAGCAGTAGCGCCAGCAGAGAGCGGGCGGTCGGCAGCAGCGAAGTGGAATTGTGTATGGATAACATTTGACTACTGTAGAAGATAGCCTGATAGCTTGTCAAGTGGTATCTAATGGGCGCAGGCTGGGTGTTGATAAGAAGAATAATTTCTTTTTTGCAACTTTTGTTGCGTGCATATTTATTTTGGATTTTTTTTGCGAGGCTGTCGATTTGGCTAGGCTTCGTTCGTTATGTAGATGCAGGCTAATGCATTTATCTATTTTGACAACCACAAGGAGAGCAGCATGACAAAATCACAAGTTAACCCTATCCCTGAAGGCATGCATTCGGTCACGCCTTATCTGACCTGCGCCGGCGCGTCCGACGCCATCGCGTTTTACATCAAAGCATTCGGCGCGACGGAGCTCATGCGGCTGCCCGGCCCGAAGGGGATGATCATGCATGCCCAGATCAAAATCGGCGACTCGGTCATCATGCTCAGCGAAGAATGCCAGGAAAGGAATGCCCTGGGACCGAAAGCGCGGAAAGGTACTTCGGTGACGATGCATTTATATGTCAAGGATGTGGAAGTTGCTTTC
>DATMOE010000295.1:0-3231 GCA_035568435.1 Herbaspirillum sp.
TTCCCCAGATCGCGGCCCCCGGCGGATGCGCGGCATTGCCGAGCAATGCATGGCCGTCCAATTGCGCGGCAAACAGTTGTTCGCAATAAGCGATGGCCTCTTCCTGCGACTTCCCATCCAGGCCTGCCTTGCGCCAGACGGCTTCCGGCGTCTCCACGATAAAGGCCGAGGTAGTGTCGTCGAATCGATAAATATGCGCTTGAAACCAGCCGTGTGCGGTTTCGGTAAATGCGAAGGTGAAGGCGTCGAATATTTTTTTGGTGCCCAGCCATAGGAAGCGGCATTGTCCGCTATCGACTGCTGGCTGATAACTGGCTTGATAGCGGGAGCGTATGCGGCTGTTCACACCGTCGCAGGCAATCACCAGATCGGCATCGTATTGCCGGGCGATGGCTTGATCGTCATGCACTTCAGTGTCGAACAATAGTTCAACGCCCAAGGCTTCGCAGCGCGCCCGCAAAATGTTCAGCAAACGGCTGCGGGCTATGCCGCAAAAACCGTGGCCGCCGGATCGGATGGTATCGCCCTTGAATAAGGTATCGATGTCGTCCCAATGATGAAACGCTTGCAGGATAGCGCGCGCGGTCGGTTCGTCGGCTTCGAGTAGATTGTCCAGCGTGCGGTCGGAAAACACCAAACCCCAGCCAAACGATTCAGCAGCGCGATTGCGCTCGATGACAACGATCCGGTAGGCCGGATAGCGTTGCTTCATCAACAAACTGAAATACAAACCGGCCGGACCGCCGCCGATACAGACGATGTTCATAGCACTTCCCTGTTTTAGGCCGGACCGCGCAATTTATAGCGTTGCAGCTTGCCGGTTTCAGTGCGCGGCAATGCGCTGCAAAATTCGATGGCGCGCGGATATTTGTATGGCGCAATATTATTTTTGACGAATTCCTGCAAACGCTTGGCCAGCGCGGCATCGGCGCTGATGTGCGGCGCCGTCACCACATAGGCTTTGACGATGCGGCCGCGCTCGGCATCGTCGCAACCGACGACGCAGCACTCGGCCACGGCAGGATGCTGCAGCAGGGCTTCTTCCACTTCCGGCCCGGCGATGTTGTAGCCGGCCGAGACGATCATGTCGTCGGTGCGCGCGCAATACCAGAAGTAGCCGTCGCTATCCATCCGATACGCGTCGCCGGTGACATTCCAGCCATTGCAGACATAATCGGCCTGGCGCGGATCGGCCAGATAACGGCAGCCGGTCGGCCCTTGCACCGCCAGCCTGCCGATCACCCCGGGCCCGACCTGATTGCCGTCATCGTCCAGAATACAGGCGCGGTAGCCTGGAATCGGCAAGCCGGTTGCGCCGGGACGGATTTTATCGCCTGCGGCCGAGATGAATATATGCAGCATCTCGGTCGATCCGATGCCGTCGATCATCGCCAGGCCGCTGGCTTGCAGCCAGAGCTCGCGGGTTGCCAGCGGCAGCGCTTCGCCGGCGGATACGGTTTTTTTCAAACTGCTCACATCGTATTGCGGCAATAACGGCGCCATCCGCCGGTAAAAAGTCGGCACGGTAAAACAGATGGTGGCGCCGAATGTCTGTATCGATTGCAGCAACATATCCGGCGTCATTTTTTCGATCAGCACCGTGGCGGCGCCGACGCGCATCGGAAACAACAGCAGACCGCCCAGACCGAAGGTAAATGCCAGCGGCGACGTGCCGATAAAAATATCCTCGGCGGTGCAGGCTAGCGTAGAACGCGGAAAACAGTCGCAAATGGCCAGGATGTCGCGATGATAATGCATCGTCCCCTTCGGCAAGCCGGTGGTGCCGGAGGTGAAGCCGATCATGCAGATATCCTCGGCGGCGGTATCGACGGCATCGAAATGTCCCGGCTTGGAGCGCATGCGCTGTTCCAGCGCATCGGCTTCTGCTGCGTTGAAATACAACACCTGAATTGGCGCGGTGCTACTGCTGCCGAGCGCATCCATTTCTTCGCGCAAATCGTGAGAACAGAGCGCCGCGCCAATCCGGGCGCGCTCGACAATCGCGCCCAATTCCTTGCTGCGCAATAGCGGCATGGTCGGCACCGCAATGCAACCCGCTTTGACTATCGCCAGAAAACACGCCGCCGTCATCGGATCGTTGGCGCCGCGCAGCAATACGCGATTGCCGGGCGCCAATTGCAAATCTTCGCGCAATACGTGACAGATGCGATTAACGTTGTCCAGCAGATCGGCATAAGTCCAGCGCAGGTCGCGGCCATAGATCGCAATATGTTCGGCATGCTCGCCGGCGGCCATTTTGTCCAGCAGCTCAACCACGCAATTAAGCCGCTCGGGATATTGCAGCTCCGGCAAGTCGAACAAAAACGCCGGTTGCATCTCCGGCGGCGGTAAATGATCGCGGGCGAAAGTATCCTGATGCGCTGAAACGGTCATGACTGTATCGCGTGCATTATTCTCTTCGATGGCGCGTGGATTCGAAATCGATACTCAAGCAAAAATGGCATTGCCGGAATTTGCTGCGCCGGCTGCAGACTCAACGTTCAACTGTCAGCTTTCAACTTTAGCGTCATCGGCTGCGCGTGGCCGCAAGCCCTTGGGCATCGGGAACATCACGTGTTCTTCAATGCCTTCCAGCACCCGCACGCTCTGAGCGCCGCATTCCTTGAGACGGTCGACCACCGCCTGGACCAGCACTTCCGGCGCCGATGCGCCCGCGGTAACACCGATGCGGCGGCATCCCGCCAGCCAGGCCGGATCGATTTGCGCCGCGCTATCGATCATATAAGCCGGTACGCCTTTTTTCTGGGCGACTTCACGCAAACGATTCGAATTCGAGCTGTTCGGACTCCCGACCACAATCACCACGTCGGATTGGGGCGCCATGAATTTAACCGCCTCCTGGCGGTTGGTCGTGGCGTAGCAGATATCGGCTTTTTTCGGTTCGCTGATATTCGGAAAGCGCTGCTTCAATGCAACGATGATATCGGCGGTATCGTCGACCGATAAGGTGGTCTGCGAAACATAAGCCAGCAGATCGCCGTCGGCCACCTGTAATTTGGCGACATCATCAACGGTCTCCACCAAGTGCATGCCGGCGTCGGCCTGGCCCATCGTGCCTTCCACTTCAGGATGGCCATCATGACCGATCATGACGACTTCCCGCCCATCGCGCCGCATCTTCGCCACTTCGATATGCACTTTGGTCACCAGCGGGCAGGTCGCGTCGAATACCTTCAGGCCGCGTTGCACTGCTTCTTCCTGGACCGCTTT
>DATMOE010000296.1:0-3527 GCA_035568435.1 Herbaspirillum sp.
CCAGCGTCGCCGGATTAAGCACCGGATTGGCGATCCAGAAAGCTAGCGCTGCGCCCGCCGAAACCTGCTGGCGGCGCATGCCGACGACGATAGGCGCCGCACAACAGGTGCACATCATTCCGGGCAGAGCGAACAACCCGCCGCGCAAGGTCGAGGCCATGCCGGCCCGGCCGAACAGGCGCAGTAGCCAGTCTTGTGGGATCAACACCTGCACCAGCGATCCCAGGAGCACGCCCAATACAGCGGCTTTCCAGATCGCCAGAAAATACGCTTTGGCGTAGGTCAGCGCTGCGGCGAGGGGATCGGCTGGATTGTCGTTAAGAATCGAAGCGCCGATAGTGTGATGGGCGGCGGCGGTAAAGGATTTGATGTAGTAGGGCGACCATTTGACGTAATAGAGGCCGATTGCGGCGATCAATACAAACAGGATTGCTTTAAGCCAAGACGACCGGTTCTCTGCTGGCGATGGGGAAGAAAGAATGTACATGATGAGATTCGGGCGCTAGTGGGCTGGAATGGAGGAATCGGTCAAATCTATTACAAGATAGACAAGCTGGAAAATAGCATATCTTGGAACGCAATTCATGACTATTTATATGCGCAGATCGCGCCTACCACACATAAAAACATGTATTCCCGGCCGGCACAGAACGATGCCGGCAGTGGCTTGCCGCCAAGCTGGCAGCTTGTAATTACAGGTGAAGTGGCGCATCCATGCGATCGTGCAAGACGCGAATGATTGCAACGCCGTAATCCATGATGCGAAAGTAAATCATGTGCCGTTCAATACTTCGGCGACGATAACCTGGCCGAATTTGGTCACATGCAGGGGCTGTTCTTGGGGACTGCGCCAGCTCGGTAAAGGTCGCCGTCAAGATATCGGTATAACGATTGGCCTGCTCAACACCCCACCGCCGGAAGGTATGAGTCCAGATCATTTCAAGGTCGCGTTCAGCGGTAGGGGTAAGACGATATTCAGCCATGCGCGGTCAGCATTCGCTGCTTAAAGGCGTCAGCATCGAAGGATCTTGGCTCGCCGCTGGACTCACCTTCAATCAGCGCCGCGCGGATGGCCTCGATTTCGGCGCTGCGTTCCTGTTCGCGTCGGATTAGATCGCGGATGTATTCGCTGTCGTTGGTATAGTGCCCAGCGTCAATCTGCGCTTTAATCCAACCGTTTTGCTTGTCGGTCAAAGTGATGGTCTTGCGTACGGTTCCCATGATTTAAGCTCCTAAATAAGCATCAATAGTATGACAAAATCATACTATTGATACATTGTCGCGCAGGGTTGCGCCGCTTGGCAACGGAGAAATCCTTGTAGGGACGAGTCTTGTACTGCACCCGAATAGCCTCGTCACCCCCACGACTATTGATGATTGTTCTGCATTTATTGGCATAAATGTTGCTTATAAGCCAAGTCTGGCGACCAACACCGCCTTTTAATTAACCACACGGAATAACCATCGTGCAGCCGGGATCGGCATTCCGGCATCCAACATGGTGCGTCATGCACCGTTTCGTCTCAACTCACATCGCATCTTCATCATGTCTACTCATTCCCGCCCCGTTCCCAAGACCACCATCGCCATGCCTGACCGCAGAGCGATCGTCGCCGCAGGGATCGGCAACTGCCTCGAACTTTTTGACCTGACCGTTTTCGGTTTCTTCGCCGTGGTCATCGGCAATCAATTCTTTCCCAGCGCCGATCCCTTAACATCGATCCTGGGCAGCTTCGCCACCTTCGCTATCGGCTTCCTGATGCGCCCCGCCGGCGCATTGATCCTGGCCTCGATCGGTGACCGCCATGGCAGAAAAACGCTGCTCACCATCACCATGTCGCTGATGGGCTGCGCTTCGCTGGGTATCGCGCTGGTGCCAAATTATGCGCAGATCGGCATCGCCGCGCCGCTGCTGCTGGTTCTGTTCCGGCTGGTGCAGGGCTTTGCGGCAGGTGGCGAATGGGGCGGCGCGGTGACGATGATGGTCGAGCACGCACCGCCGAGCCGACGCGGTTTTATCGGTAGTTTCCAGCAAGTCGGCTTTGGTCTCGGCATCCTCGTCGGCACGCTGTGCGCGGCGCTGATCAATCTTGGGCTGGACGATGCGGCGCGCTTATCCTGGGGATGGCGGCTGCCGTTCCTGCTCGGCGCACTGGTGGCGCCGGTCGCGTTGTATATCCGTAAAAACGTCGACGAATCGCCGGAGTTCAAAAAAATCGAGGCCGCGGGACACCGTCCGAAAACGCCGGTCAGGGATGCCTTCGCCTATCACTGGCGCGCGATCCTGGCGGTGATCGGCATCGGCACCGCCGGCACTGCAGGCGGCTATATTTCCAGCCAGTTCATGAGTTCGTTCGCGGTCAAGTCGCTCGGCATGCCGCTAGGCCGGGTGTCGCTGGTGATTTCACTAGCCTCGGTCCTGCAAGTGATCCTGATTCCGTTCTGGGGCTGGTTGTCGGACCGCGTCGGCGGCCTGGTCATTATCGGCGGCGCTGCGTTGGCGTACACATTGCTGATCTATCCGCTGTTTGGCATGCTGATTCATGCCCCAAGTGTGGCGACTTTAGCCGGCGTCGTCGGCGTTAGCGCGGTGCTGGTATCGGCTAGCTTCGGCCCGTTGCCGGCGCTGATCTCGGCCTTCTTCCCGATCGAGATACGGACCACCGCGATCTCCATCGGCTACAACTTCGCCGCAGCGATCTTCGGTGGTTTCGCGCCGTTCATCGGCACCTGGCTGGTGCGGTCTACCGGCAATCTGATCGCACCAACTTATTATGCAATCGGCTGCGGTATCATCTCGGCCCTCGCTGCGCTGATTGTGGCGCTATTCATGAAAAGGCAGGCCTCTTATGTCCTCTCCGCAAGTTAAATATCACAGCCCGGCCGAGCTATTCGAGCCCACCGGCCCCTGGAGCATCGTGGCCGAAGCCGGCCCGCTGGTGTTCCTGGCTGGTTTGCGGGGGCTCGACCCAGTCACTAGCCGCCTGCTCGACGATCCGCTTGAGCGCACGCGGCAAATCTTCATCAATATGCAATTGGCGGCGCGCAGTGTCGGCCTCGACTTGCATGCCGTGATGCGGCTGACAGTCTTCGTGACCGACATGAAAGCGCATCGTCCGCTGGTCAACCAGGTGCAACGGGAATTCTGGGGCGATGGCCCATACCCGCCGCGCACGATCGTTGAAGTATCGGGGCTGAACCAGGACGATTTTGTCGAAGTGGAGGCGACGCTTTACCGTCCCGTTTGAAACACCGCTTTTCTACAACCGAAAACGCTGCCGGTAATCCGCCGGACTGATATTCAGACGCCTGACAAAAATGCGCCGCATACCGTCTTCGTTTTCAAAGCCGCAGTGTTGCGCAACGTCCTTCAAGCCCAGCTCGGTCGATTCCAGGCAACGGCGCGCGGCATCGATGCGTGCATCGGTGACGAAGTTCATCGCGGTCATGCCGCATTCCTTCTGGAAAACGCGCGACAGATTGCGCGTGCTCATCTGCATGTGCTCGGCAATCGATGCCAAGGTGTG
>DATMOE010000297.1:0-4417 GCA_035568435.1 Herbaspirillum sp.
AATCGTGACATCGCGCGGCAGTTGCGCGATGACTTCGAATAATTCACGGCTCTCATCCGATGGAATACCCGCCGCCGGCTCATCGAGCAGCAAGACCTTGGGCTGCGTGGCCAGCGCCAGCGCAATTTCAAGCAGGCGCTGCTTGCCGTAGGCCAGGCTACGGGTAATGCTGTCGGCCTGACCATCGAGTTTGAGCGATGTCAGCAGCACCATCGCTTCATCGATTGCATCGCGCTGCCGGGCCACGGTTTGATGCCAGATATAACCGCGCCGGTGTCTTTCGCAAATCGCCAGCACCACGGATTCCAGCACCGTCAGGCCGGCAAACAGGGTATTGATTTGAAAAGTACGCGTCATGCCGCGCTTGACGCGTTCATGTTGCGCCAAGCGGGTGATGTCGTGCTCGCCGAAATAGACTTTGCCGGCGCTCGGCGTCAGTGCGCCGCTCAGCAGATTGATAAACGTGGTTTTACCGGCGCCGTTAGGACCGATCAGCGCATGGCGCGCACCGGGTGCGAAGCGCAAGCTGATGTCGCTATTGGCGCGGAACGTTCCCCATTCCAGGGATAAGCCTTCCGTGCGCAGCGTCGTATCCATATTGCCGCTCGCGCTCATAACGGCCTCCGCCGCGCATCGTTACTGCGCACCCACGCTTGATGCAATTTATCGATGCCGCCCAAAATGCCGCCACGCGCGAACAGCACAATCACGACCAGCAGCAACCCTATCCAGAATTGCCAGTAAGCCGGATTCAGCCCGGCGATGTAATCCCGCGCCAGCATGAACACGGCAGCGCCGATCAACGCGCCGTATAAGCGGCCCGTGCCGCCCAGCACCAAGATAATCAGCAAATCGGCCGAACGCGAAAAAGACAGCGATTCCAGCCCGACGAATTGCGTGGTTTGCGCCAGCAACGCGCCGGCAATACCAGCCACGGCGGCGCTGATCGTAAAGATTGCCGCCAGCCGCCGGTTGACGTTCACGCCAATGGCCGGCATGCGCCGCCCGCCTTCGCGGATGCCGGTCAGACTCAGGCCGAACGGCGATTGCAGCAAACGGCGCAATACGGCAAACAGCATAAACAGCACCGTCAGCGCATACACATAAGCCGTTTTACCGAACAGGTCGAATTCGAATGCGCCCAACAGATTGCTCATCGCCATGCCCGATAAACCATCGACGCCGCCGGTGATGAACGCCGCCTTGTTGGCCGCTTCAAACAACATCAGACCAATGCCCAGCGTCACCATCAAACGCGTCAGATCGGTGCCGCGCACGACCAGAAAACTACAGACATAACCGAATGCGCCGGCCACCACGGCCGCGGCCAGCAAGCCGCTGATCGGCTCGCTCCAACCGTGCACGGCCAGCAGGCCCGCCGTATACGCGCCCAGACCGAAAAACGCCGCGTGTCCCAACGATACGATGCCGGCATAACCGAGAATCAAATCCAGCGAGAGTGCGAACAAACCGACGATCATGATCTGTGTGATCAGCACCAGATAACCGGGAAAGAGAAAATAGGCGGCGATCGGCAACAGCCAAAAAAGAATTTCGAATGGCGACCAGCGGCCGTCGCTCAGTTTATGGTCAGTCAATTGATGGCTTTCGCTCATACGCGCCGCCCCATCAGACCGGCTGGAAACACGAGCAATAACAGCACCATCAGCGCGTAAATCACGAACGCGCCGGCGCCGGGCACATAATATTTACCCATCACATCGGCCACGCCGAGAATCAGCGCGGCCATCAAAGGCCCCCTGATCGTGCCCGCGCCGCCGACCACCACGACCAACAAAAAATACACCATGTATTTAATCGGAAAGGTCGGATCGAGCCCCAGCACATCGATGCCGAGTCCGCCGCCCAATCCCGCCAATCCCGACCCCAGCGCAAAGGTCAGGCTGAACACGCGCCCGACATTGATCCCAAGCCCCGCCGCCGCTTGCCGGTTATCGACAGCGGCGCGAATCTGCGCGCCGAAACGCGTGCGTCGCATCAGCAGACCTAAAGCGCCGGTAATGAGCACCACGACCGCAATCAGAAACAGACGATAGGCCCCCAAACCAAGGCCGGGAAAATTGACCTGACCGCGTAACCAGTCCGGCAATTCGACCGGTTGTTGCGACGGCCCGAACACCCAGGTCGCCGCCGCCACCGCCATGAAAACCATGCCCATCGAAAACAGGACTTGATCGAGTGGACTGGCTTGATACAAGCGCCGATACAACAAGCGTTCCAGCACAATGCCGACGACTGCCGCGGCAATAAACGCCAGCGGCAATGCCAATAAAAACGGTAAGCCCAGACGGCTCAACAACATCACGCAGACATAGCCGCCGAGCATGGCAAACGCGCCGTGCGCCAGGTTGATGAAATTCATCAAGCCCATCGTCACGGACAAGCCGACGCTGATCAAAAACAGCAAACTGCCATAGGCAATGCCGTCGAACAGCACGCCGATGAAGTTGAGCAGCATGGCAGCGTCGGGATTAAACGCGTTCGATCATCAGAGCGATGCCCTGCCCCACGCCGATACACCTCGTGCACAAGGCATAGCGCCCGCCAGTGCGATGCAGTTGATACATCGCGGTGGTCACCAGCCGCGCCCCGCTCATACCCAGCGGATGGCCCAGCGCAATCGCGCCGCCGTATTGATTGACCCGTGGATCGTTGTCGGCCACACCTAGCTGGCGCAATACCGCCAGCCCTTGCGAAGCAAACGCTTCGTTCAATTCGATCACATCCATTTGATCGATGGTCATGCCGAGTTGTTGCAGCAGTTTTTGCGTGGCCGGCGCTGGACCAATGCCCATCACACGCGGCGCAACGCCGGCGGTAGCCATGCCGACAATCCGTGCACGCGGCGTCAATCCGTGACGGGCGGCGGCGGCTTCGCTGGCCAGCAATAAAGCGCATGCGCCATCGTTGATACCGGAGGCATTGCCGGCGGTGACGCTGCCGTCCGGGCGCACCACGCCGTTGAGCTTGGCCAGCACCTCCAGGCTCGACAAACGCAAATGTTCGTCCTGCGCGAAAACAATCGTCTCGCCTTTTTTCTGGGCGATTTCAACCGGCACGATTTCCTGCGCCAGGTAACCGGCTGCTTGCGCTGCGGCGGCTTTGGTCTGGCTGTTGAAGGCAAATAAATCCTGATCGGCGCGGCTGATGTTGTAATCGACAGCGACGTTTTCGCCGGTCTCCGGCATGGCGTCGACGCCATACTGTTTTTTCATCAGGGGATTAACGAAACGCCAGCCGATCGTGGTGTCGAAGATGGCGGCGTTGCGCGAGAATGCGCTGTCGGCCTTGCCCATGACAAACGGTGCGCGGGTCATCGATTCGACGCCGCCGGCGATCATCAGGCCGGTGTCGCCCGAACGAATGGCGCGGGCGGCGCTGCCGACTGCATCCATGCCGGAACCGCATAAACGGTTCACGGTGGAGCCGGGCACATTGTCCGGCAGACCGGACAGCAACGCCGACATACGCGCAACGTTGCGATTGTCTTCGCCGGCTTGATTGGCGCAGCCGAAGAGCACGTCATCGAGCGCGGCCCAATCGACCTTGGCGTTGCGCGAGACGAGGGCGGCGATGGGGATGGCGGCGAGATCGTCGGCGCGGACGGAGGCGAGCGCTCCGCCGTATCGGCCGATAGGTGTGCGAATGGCGTCGCAGATGTAGGCGGTGGTGCTCATGGGGCAGTGATCGTGGTTATCTTACGCCATGCCTCGACTTTGTGCCTTCCCGAGGCGAGTGGTTAACAATAACTCCCCCTCCCCCCGGTTTTTGCATAAGTGTTCATTCTGAAGGTACTTAAAGTCCTTTGTTTTGACACACTTTTGCAAGTGTTCATTCTAAAGGTAGATAGCGGAAGGGCTGTCGCGCTTGCGGAATTTTTCGCGGGTTCGCATGTTTTGCGGGCGGATTTTCTTGGAAATGCGGGAGGGAAAGGAGTTAGGTGGCTGGTGGGGTATTTCATGGGATATTATACCATTTGGTTAGCTCTTGTCAAGAGGATTTTTGTCCCGTTTTGGGAATTGCAAAGTTTCAGGCGTGCACGAGATCTTTACGCTTGAGCCTTGGGAGGCTGCGAATCGCCTTTCCGGCTTTCTGTTCTGCGATTCGCACGTCGTATAGGGTCTGTAGGTTCAGCCAGAACTGCGGGCTCGTCCCAAAGAAATGACCGAGCCGCAGGGCCGTATCGCCGGTGACGCTGCGTGTGCCGTTCAGGATTTGCGTCAACCGGTTGGTGGGCACTGCGATCTTTCGCGCCAATTCCGCCGCGCTCATTTCCAGGGCGTTCAGTTCTGCGGCCAGGTGCTCGCCCGGATGAATTGCCATTACTGCCATGACTGTCTCCTAGTGATAGTCCACGATCTCGACATTTGACGGTCCCGGCGCGCCATCTTCCCAT
>DATMOE010000298.1:0-2514 GCA_035568435.1 Herbaspirillum sp.
GACATTCGGGAAATCCAAAAAGATTTTCGTACCGATTTTCGTCTTCTCTTCGGCGCGATCATCGCAGTTGCCTTAGGGTTGACCGGTTTGATCGCAAAGGGATTTCACTGGGTTTAAATACGCTGCATTACATAAACGAACACTCAAAAAAAGCGCCTTGAAAAAAATCAAGGCGCTTTTTTTACATCCAAACAAGACTCAAACCTCCCGCGCACCCACCAAACGCCGTTGCTTAACCGCATCGGCCAATCCCTGCAATAGGCCCAGGCTGTCATCCCAGCTGATACAACCATCGGTAACAGACTGGCCATAAACCAGTTCCTTGCCCTGCACCAGATCCTGACGCCCGGCCACCAAATGCGATTCCACCATCACACCGATAATGCGGGAATCGCCGCCAGCGATCTGATTGGCGATGTCTGCGCAAACCGGAATCTGATTCGCCGGATTTTTGGAACTGTTCGCATGCGATGCGTCGATCATCAAACGCGATGCCAGACCAGCGGCGGCGATATCCTTGCAGGCCGCTTCAACGCTGACCGCATCGTAATTCGGCGCCTTGCTGCCACCACGCAGGATGATATGGCAATCCTCGTTGCCGTTGGTCGAGACGATCGCTGAATGGCCGCCCTTGGTGACGGACAGAAAGTGATGCGGCTGTGAAGCCGCTTTGATCGCATCGATGGCGATCCGCACATTGCCGTCGGTACCGTTCTTGAAACCGACCGGGCAAGACAGACCGGACGCCAGCTCGCGGTGAATTTGCGATTCGGTGGTGCGTGCGCCAATCGCGCCCCAACTGATCAGATCGGCGATATATTGCGGGCTGATCACATCCAGGAATTCGGTGCCGGCAGGCAAGCCCAGCTCATTGATATTGAGCAGCAATTCGCGCGCGGCGCGCAGGCCGTCGTTGATGCGGAAGCTGTTGTCCATGAATGGATCGTTGATCAAGCCCTTCCAGCCCACCGTAGTGCGCGGCTTTTCGAAATAAACCCGCATCACAATTTCCAGCTCGCCCTTCAAACGTTCCCGCTCAACAACCAGGCGGCGCGCATATTCCATCGCGGCTTTCGGATCGTGAATCGAACAAGGGCCGATCACGACCATCACGCGATCATCCTGGCCATGCAAGATACGATGCAAGGCGGTACGGCATTCGGCCGTCGTATTCTCCACGTCCTCGGAAACAGCGTATTCCCGAATCAAATGCGAAGGCGGTGTTAATTCTTTCATTTCTCGTATGCGTAGGTCGTCGGTGCGTGGCATTTTTTCTTCTCCTGGATTTGAATACTGAAATGGGTGCTAATCGATAAGTGGATAAAAAAAACCGCCATCACTGGCGGTTTTTTTGAAAATCTGGTGTCGAATTCTACTTACGAACGCTTACCGCTTTTCACCGCCTTGGGGCTGGAATAGCTAAAGTAAAAGAAAAAGTAAGCGTTTGAGAGTCTCATTATTCGGCAAATCTCTTAAAAGTTGGGCAATATTGCCTGAAATAGAAAAATTTGGCAAGGGGCCGTTATTACGCCGTACCGCCGACCGTTACACCATCCAAACGCAATGTAGGCTGTCCGACGCCGACCGGCACGCTCTGGCCTTCCTTGCCGCAGACACCAACGCCCGGATCGAGCGCCATATCGTTGCCGATCATCGACACCCGGTTCAACACATCCGGCCCATTGCCGATCAGCGTCGCCCCTTTGACCGGATAAGTGACCTTGCCGTTTTCGATCATATACGCCTCGCTCGCGGAAAACACGAACTTGCCGTTGGTGATATCGACCTGCCCGCCACCGAAATTGACAGCGTATAAACCATTTTTAACCGATGCAATGATTTCAGCCGGATCCTTGTCGCCATTCAACATGTAAGTATTGGTCATACGCGGCATCGGCAGATGCGCAAACGATTCACGCCGCGCATTGCCGGTCACCGGCATCTTCATCAACCGCGCATTCAGGGTGTCCTGGATATAACCCTTGAGAATGCCGTCTTCGATCAATGTGGTGCATTGGGTCGGATTGCCTTCATCGTCGATATTGAGCGAGCCGCGGCGATCGGCAATCGTGCCGTCATCCACCACGGTGACGCCCTTGGCCGCCACACGTTGACCGATGCGACCGGCAAATGTGCTGGAACCCTTACGGTTGAAATCGCCTTCCAGACCGTGTCCGATCGCTTCATGCAGCAAAATACCGGGCCAGCCCGAACCGAGTACGACCGTCATCGGGCCGGCTGGCGCAGGCCGCGCATCCAGATTAACCAGCGCCGACGCCACCGCTTCGGAGGCATATTTTTCCAGCAGCGCCTCGCTGAAATAAGCATAGCTGTAGCGGCCACCGCCGCCGCTGCTGCCCATTTCCCGTCGCCCGTTCTGTTCCACAATCACCGTGACCGACACCCGCACCAGCGGACGGATATCGGCGGCGATCACACCATCGCTGCGCGCCACCAGTACCACGTCATATTCACCAGCCAGACCCGCCATGACTTGCACTACCCGCGGATCCT
>DATMOE010000299.1:0-2557 GCA_035568435.1 Herbaspirillum sp.
ATTGCACCAACGGAACGCGCTCTGGTATTCGGTCGCTTCTATCGCATTCTCGGCACCCACGACACCGGCAGCGGCCTCGGTCTGGCGATCGTGCGCGAGATCGCGCAACAGCACAATGCCACGGTCGAAATTTTCAATAACCCCCGCAGCACGGATGCAAAGTGGCCGGGATGTCTGTTCCGCCTCACATTCAAGCTGCCGGCACAACTGATGCCCGGTCAGATCGATTATTGAGATGAAACCTGCCCTCCCACACCTCCCCGTTCTTTCCAATCAAGCTGCCGAATACTGGCGCTACAAGCGCCGGCTCACCTTTCAGTTATTGGCGATCTGGCTATCCAGCACGTTTTCAGTCATTTATTTTGCCCGCGAACTGAACAATCTGAAACTGTTCGGCTGGCCGCTCTCGTATTACATGGCCGCGCAAGGTCTGGCGCTGGTCTATCTTGCCTTGATCTTCATTTACAACCGGCGCATCGGGAAAATGGAAGAAGCGATGCAAGCCGCCCAGTTGCAAAGCGAGAAAGAGAAGGAAAAAGAAAAGGATCAAAGCCATGCAAAATAAAGTTTTTTTCTGGCGTCTGACGCGCTACTACAGTTGGTACACCGTCTGCTTCATCGCCTTCCTGTTTGTCCTGGCCATGCTGGAATACCAAGGCATGCCGCGGGCCTGGATCGGTTATCTGTTCATGTTTGTCACCATCGCGCTGTATGCGTGCATCGGCCTGCTCAGCCGTACCGCCGATGTGCCCGAATATTATGTTGCGGGACGCCGCGTGCCGGCGCTGTTCAACGGCATGGCCACCGCAGCCGACTGGATTTCGGCAGCGACATTTATCAGCCTGGCCGGCGGTTTATATCTGATGGGTTTCGACGGCCTCGCCTACATCATGGGCTGGCTGGGCGGTTATTGTCTGGTGGCTTTTCTGATCGCCCCATATCTGCGCAAATTCGGCCAATACACGGTCGCCGATTTTCTGGCGACCCGTTATACCGGCCACTATCCCAATATCATCCGCATTCTCACCGTCATCGCCACCATCATCATTTCGTTTACGTACGTGGTGGCGCAAATCTATGGCGTCGGACTGATCACCTCGCGCTTCACCGGCATCGATTTTTCGATCGGCATTTTTCTCGGTCTGGCCAGCATTCTGGTGTGTTCGTTTCTGGGCGGCATGCGCGCCATCACATGGACCCAAGTGGCGCAATACATCATCATCCTGTTTGCTTATCTGATTCCGGTCATCTGGCTATCGGCCAAACACACCAGCGTGCCGATTCCGCAAGTCGCTTACGGCGCGGTGATCCCGAAACTCACCGCGCTGGAAAAGAAACTGAATGCGGACCCGCGTGAACAAGCAGTGCGCGCAATCTTCAAGGCCCGCGCCGATCAACTCGAAGCACAGCTCAATACGCTGCCGGCCTCATGGGAAAATGGCCGCGTTGAAGTTCAGCAACACGCGCAAGATCTGAAACGCGACAGTAGCGCCACGCTGATGGAAATCAAAGCCGCCAGCCGCGCCGTAACCTCTTATCCGAAAAGCGTTGAAGAGGCCCAGCAGAAATGGCGTGAAGCACGTGAAGTCAATCTAGCCCGTTCCGCGCCGCCGGTATCGCAAACCCAACCCTTCCCCGGCGACACCAAACAAGCCTCCGATACCAAACGCAATAATTTCATGGCGCTGGTGTTTTGCCTGATGATCGGCACCGCGTCGCTGCCGCATATCCTGACGCGCTACTACACCACCTCATCGGTCGACCAAACCCGCAAATCGGTCTTCTGGACACTCTTTTTCATTTGCCTGATTTACATTGCCGTGCCGGCGCTGGCGGTGATGGTGAAATACGAAATCTATACATCCTTAGTCGGCACCGACTACGCACACCTGCCGAAATGGGTCTCGTATTGGGCCAACATCGACAAGGGCAATCCGCTGGTCAGCATGACCGACCTCAATGGCGACCATACCGTGCAACTTGCCGAGATCTCGATTGACGGCGACATCCTGGTGCTGGCCTCGCCGGAAATCGCCGGTCTGCCGTATTTCATTTCCGGGCTGGTAGCCGCCGGCGGCCTGGCCGCTGCGCTATCGACTGCAGACGGCCTGCTGCTGACCATTTCCAATGCCCTTTCCCACGACATTTATTACAAAGTAGTCGATCCGCGCGCCTCCACCCAAAAGCGCGTGACGATTTCAAAACTGCTGTTGCTGGTAGTGGCCCTGCTGGCCGCTTATGCTGCATCGTTAAAGCCGGGCGACATCCTGTCGCTGGTCGGCGCCGCATTCTCGCTGGCGGCCTCGACCTTATTTCCGGTACTGGTATTAGGCATATTCTGGAAACGCGCCAATCAGCCGGGCGCGATTGCCGGCATGATCAGCGGCTTCGCGGTCTGTGTGTATTACCTGCTGACGACCCATCCCTCATTCGGCGGCAGCGCAGAAAACCAATGGTTTCACATCGCCTCGATATCGGCCGGCGTATTCGGCGTGCCGACCGGCATCTTGGCGATTGTGATCGTGAGCCTGCTGACAGCGCCGCCGGATGCGCGAAC
>DATMOE010000300.1:0-2328 GCA_035568435.1 Herbaspirillum sp.
GTCAGTACGCGCAGGCAATCGCGGGCGGCGATGGTGCCCATGCTGACTTTATCTTGATTGTGGCATTCGGTGGAGCGCGAAAATACCGAGGCCGGCATGGTTAGTTTGAGTGCTTCCGCGGTCCACGCCGAGGCGCTGATCTGCAGCGCTTTCAGGCCATGATTGATCGCTGCGCGAGGGCCGGAAGCTGCCGATAGATTGGACGGCAGGCCGTTGTTGTAGCGCGTGTCGACTAGCAGCGCCATCTGGCGATCGAGCAGATCGGCAATATTGGCGACCGTATTTTTCATGCTGTCCATCGCGAAGGCGATATGGCCGCCGTAGAAATGGCCGCCGTGCAAAACGCGTTCGTTGTCGGCGTCGATGATCGGATTATCGTTGGCGCTGTTGAGCTCGTTTTCAATCGAGCTGCGCATCCAGGGCAATGCATCGGCCAAGACGCCGATGACATGCGGCGCGCAGCGGATCGAATAGCGATCCTGCAAGCGCTTTTCGTTGCGATGCGGTTGTTCGCAATCGAGGTCGAGCCGCAGCCAGGCGGCGATCTGTTGCTGGCCGGCGTGCGGTTTGACGGAGAACAGCGTTTCGTCGAAATGGTGCGCATTGCCGTCCAGCGCGAAACTGGCCATGGCGGTGATGCGCGTGGCCAATTGCATCAGGTATTGCGCGCGCTCATAGGCCAGGCACGCCAGCGCCGTCATCACGGCGGTGCCGTTCATGATGGCCAGACCTTCCTTGGGGCGCAGGCGCAGTGCTTGCAGACCGGCATCCGCCAAGGCTTGCGCCGCCGGTACGCGCTGCTGGCCGCGCCAGACTTCGCGTTCGCCGCACAACACCGCGGCCAGATACGACAAGGGCGTGAGATCGCCGCTGGCGCCGACCGAACCTTCCGAGGGCATCAAGGGCAGCAGATCGTGTTGCAGCAATTGCGCGATTTGTTCCAGCAGGCCGACGCTGACGCCGGAATAGCCCTTGCAGAGGGACGTCAGCCGTGTGGCCAGAATGGCGCGCACTTGGGGCGCGTCGAAATAGTCGCCCAGACCGCAGCCGTGATAGGTGTAGAGATGATGCGGCAACTCGGCGATTAATTCCGGCGGCACGGTGACGGTGCAGGAATCGCCGTAGCCGGTGGTGACGCCGTAAATCGTGCCGTCTTCGCGTAGCAGTTTGTCGAGAAAATCGGCGCCGCGGGTAATGGCGGCGCGAAATTGCGGGTCGTCCGAGAGCGCGATGGTGCAGTCGCCGGCGGCGATGGTGGTGATGTCTTCGATGCGCAGGCGGTTGCGATCGAATATGATTGTGGCTGCATCGGCATCGGCATCGGCATCGGCGGCAGTGGCGAGCGCAGCGGCGTTAGTGTGATTCATGGTCGGCTTTCGATGGTGCGGGACCGACTGCCGGCATGTGCCAGAAGTCGTAAAAATTAAACCATTGCAGCGGGGCGAGCAAAGTGTGGTGTTGCAGGCGTTGCGCGTAATCTGCCGTTAGTGCATCGAATGCCTGTTCACGGTCTTTGCGCGGCAGCGCGATCTTGTCGCGGAAGGGTTCGAAATGCAATTCGGCGCCATCCCGCGTGCGCCGTGAAAACATCAGATAAACCGGGCATTGCAGCAGGCTGGCCAAGACGTAAGGCCCAACCGGAAACGGCGCAGGACGGCCCAGGAACCAAGCAAAGCTGACGCGTGGTTTGGCTGACACCGGAATGCGATCGCCGGCAATCACGACAAATTCGCCGCGGCCGATGCGTTCGCTCAGTTCGATCGCGGTGGCCGGCGACATCTCGGTGACTTGCATCAAATTGAGTGTGCTATCGGGCGAAAGTTGCGCCAGCATTTTATTGAATGCTCTGGCGTGCTTGGTATGTACCAGCACCGTCAGTTTCATGGAGGCGCTCTGGCGCGAAACCACGCGGCATAATTCCAGATTGCCCAGATGGGTGCAGATCAGCAAGCCGCCACGGCCGGCGGCAATATTTTCGGCCAGTAATTCGCGCCCGATCTGTTTGATCTGGCCCAGATCGAACAGGCCGCCCCATACCATCATCTTGTCCAGAATACTTTCGCCGAACGAGGCGAAATGGCGCAGTACGCCGAACCAGTTCGCATTGACACGGACGCCGGCGGCAGTATCGCTGCGTTTGATTTGCCGCAGGAAATCGAGGGAGGCTGCGCGGGCCGCGGGTTTGGTCAGCACATACCAGGCAATGACCGGATACAGCACCAGGCGGAACGGCCAGCGTCCCAGTGCGCGATAGATGGAAAATAGCAGCCGCATGCCGCCGACAAAACTGATTTCGTTGATTTGTGCCCAGTGCAGATTGTTGCGACT
>DATMOE010000301.1:0-4830 GCA_035568435.1 Herbaspirillum sp.
CTTAATTGCCTGCGTTTATGTTGCATCTGAGAATTATGCATATTCCGCTAAATTAACACAAGATCCTGCCCCATTGGCACCACGCGTTCAAATTCCCAGGGAATTCGCATGATTATCAAACAAGGGGCGTAACAAAAAACCCGCCGAAACGAACGTTTGAGCGGGCCGATGTTTTACGACAGTTTGTATCTTATATCTGGTGCCCACGGAGGGACTCGAACCCCCACACCTTGCGGCACATGGACCTGAACCATGCGCGTCTACCAATTCCGCCACGTGGGCCTGAAAGCCAATCCCCATAAGGGTTACAGCACTTTCGACGAGCCGAATAATACGTGCAATACGCATTGTGGTCAATCGAAAAGCTAGCCCTTTTTTAGCCAGGCGCTCAATTGATGCGCGCCCAAGCTATCGTAATCTTCAAATGGCTGGTGAATCCATGGATTCGTCGGCAAATGTTCCAGATAAAAATCGGGCTTAAGCGCAGAGCTTGCCTTCCACCAGATCACCGCCGATTTGACTTCGGTCACCGCCGGATAATGCACTCTCAAATGATTCTGCACTTTTTCCAGTGTAATACCGGAATCGACCAGATCGTCCACCAGCAGGATTTTCCCTGACAATGTACCTTTGGTGATCGTGATGTATTTAGCGATGTCGAGTTCGCCGCGCAGCGTGCCGGCCTCTTCCCGATACGAACTGGTCGATAGAATCGCCAGCGGCACATTAAAAATACGGGAAAAAATATCGCCGGGACGCAAGCCGCCGCGCGCCAGACACAGTACCTGATCGAAACGATAACCTGCTTCGTAGACAATCAGCGCAAGCGATTCGATTGCGCGATGGTAGTCATCCCAGGAAATCCAGAGATGCTTGTCATCGGACTGATTGACGGTAGTGTTCGTTAATAGAGACATCGTGGCGAATGGCTGAGGCCGGCGGTTATTCGAAAGGGTCTTGCAGAATAATCGTCTGGTCACGCTCTGGACCAGTCGATATCATCGCTATCGGCACACCGAGCAATTCTCCAAGGCGCTTGATATAAGCCAATGCATTTGGCGGCAGGCCACTCATCTCTTTGACGCCGATAGTGGAGCTGCTCCAGCCTGGCATCTCTTCATAGATAGGCTCGCAGCGCGCCGCATCTTCCGCACCGACCGGGAAGATATCGACAGTCTTGTCGCCCATTTTATAGGCGACGCAAATTTTCAGCGATTCCACACCATCCAGCACGTCGAGCTTGGTCAGGCTGACCCCGGATACTCCGTTGATCTGCACCGAGCGTTTCAGTAAAGCCGCATCGAACCAGCCGCAACGACGCGGGCGACCGGTGACAGTACCAAATTCTTGACCGACGGTGGCCAGATGTTTGCCGATGCCTTGATCGGTCGGCAATTCAGCCGGAAACGGGCCGGAGCCGACACGCGTCGTATAAGCCTTGGTAATCCCCAGCACGTAATGCAGCATATCCGGGCCGACGCCGGCGCCGGCGGCGGCATTGCCTGCCACGCAGTTACTCGACGTCACAAACGGGTAAGTGCCGTGATCGACGTCGAGCAGACTACCTTGCGCGCCTTCGAACAATAAACGCTTGCCCTCGGCGTGAGCGCTATGCAGCAAGCTCGATACGTCGTCGACCATCGGCCGCAGACGCGGCACATTCGACAACGCATCATCCAGTGTTTTCTGATAATCAACCGGCTGCGTCTTCAAATACTGCGTCAGAACAAAATTGTGATAGTCGAGATTTTCCAGCAGTTTTTCGGCAAAACGCGCTTCATTGAGCAGATCGGCGACGCGGATCGCGCGGCGGGCGACTTTATCCTCGTAGGCAGGGCCGATGCCTTTGCCGGTGGTGCCGAGCTTTCCTTCGCCGCGTGCGACTTCGCGTGCAACATCGAGCGCCACGTGATACGGCAAAATCAACGGACAGGCTTCCGAAATTTTCAGGCGCGACGCAACTTCTACGCCGGCAGCTTCCAGCTTATCGATTTCCTTCAGCAAGTCAGGCACAGACAGTACAACGCCATTGCCGATGTAGCAGGCGACGCCCGGCCGCATGATCCCGGAGGGAATCAGTTGCAGCGCCGTCTTCTGGTTGCCGATCACCAGCGTGTGGCCCGCATTATGACCACCCTGGAAACGCACCACGCCTTGGGCCTTGTCGGTCAGCCAGTCGACGATTTTGCCCTTGCCTTCATCGCCCCACTGCGTACCAATGACAACCACGTTTTTTACTTTGCTTTTCTGTAACATCGCTTAACCTAAATTTTGAATAATCCAATTTCCGTTATGACAGACCACTGCCCGGTCGCAATCGAATTCGTCCAGGTCATTATCATGCCCCGGCAAACTCTGAATAACAATTTCTCCCGCTTCACGTAATTCTGTAATTTTCTGCTGCAATCCCGGTTCAGTGCTCCAGGGAGCGCGTACTGCGGGTTTGCGTGCGGCGCCCGGCATCAGGCGAGCCAATTCACGTAAATCCATGGAG
The DNA here is from genome assembly GCA_035568435.1 of Herbaspirillum sp. GTDB lineage: Bacteria > Pseudomonadota > Gammaproteobacteria > Burkholderiales > Burkholderiaceae_D > Herbaspirillum. The sequence continues at coordinate 2,495 of DATMOE010000301.1, forward strand.
AACCCCGTCGCCGGACGCGCCCGTCCGAACGCTTCGCCGACATGATCGTAACGCCCGCCGCGCGCAACAGCGTTCGGCAGACCGGGGACATACGCGGCGAACATGACGCCGCTATGATAATGATACCCACGCAAATCGGCCAGATCGATAATCACATCGGCATCGGCCGCCTGCTCTACCAGAACCTGCAACTCATCCAGCGCCTCGGCAATACCGGGCAATGCCGGCAATATGGCGCGCGCTTTATCGAGTATCGTCACGTCGCCGTACAAACCGGGCAATGCCAGCAAAGCATTGCGCGTGGCGGGCGCAAAATCGACGCTAATGGCGTTCAGGTCGGGGATGTCCTTGGCTTGCAACAGGGTAAATAATTGCGGTGCTTGCCGGACGGCCTTTGCATCGCCGGCAATAATTGCCTGCAATACGCCGACATGGCAAAGATCCAGCCGGACCTTTTTGAAACCAGCCAAATGCAGCGAGGCCAGCGCCAGTTGTTGAATTTCAGCATCGGCTTCAAGTCCCGCATGACCGTAAATTTCCGCACCGATCTGCAACGGCTCACGCGTGGCGTGCAGACCGGAAGGCCGTGTCTGCAGCACGCTGCCGGCATAGCAAAGGCGCGTGACCGAAGTGCGATTCAGCAAATGCGCATCGATGCGGGCAACCTGCGTGGTCATGTCGGCGCGAATACCCATCGTGCGGCCGGACAATTGATCGACCAGCTTGAATGTCCGCAAATCGGTATCCTGACCGGCGCCGGTCAGCAGCGACTCCAGATACTCCAGCATCGGCGGCATGACCAATTCGTAACCGTACAGACGGAAGTGATCCAGAACTTGGCGACGCAGCTCTTCTATTTTTCTTGCTTCCGACGGTAAAACGTCGGCGATATTTTCGGGGAGGAGCCAGTTAGGCATAAGGTAATGAGTCGAAAAAGAGAAAATTCAGAGAAAATCAAAGAAAACTATTCGTAAGCGGCTTTGACACATTAAAAGCGGCGGATTAGTAGCCGCAAAGTAACAGCAAAGACGCACACGCAAAAAATGAAAAGATGCCCGGCGACGAGCATCTTCCCATCTTTTTTATTTCACCATCGCTTTATTGCGTTTATTCGCGTTTATTTCTTCGCGCCAACGCCATTCGCAACACCACTATTTCTGAAATATTTGAAAAATTCGGAGTTTGGATCCATGACCATGACGTCCCGGCGACTCTTGAAACTCGCGCGATAGGCTTCAAGACTACGGTAAAACTTATAAAATTCCGGGTTTTGACTAAATGCCTGCGCATAAATCTGGGACGCCTTGGCATCGCCTTCACCACGAATTTTTTCTGCGTCGCGATAAGCTTCAGCCAGAATAACAGTCCGCTGACGATCCGCATCGGCACGGATTTTCTCCCCTTCAGCCGAACCTGTCGAACGCAATTCGTTCGCAACGCGGACCCGTTCGGATTTCATCCGATCATAGACGGAGTTGTTGATCTGTTCGACATAATCGACCCGCTTGAGGCGAATATCGACGATTTCCAGGCCGATCTGTTTCGCTTCCGCTTCTACCTTGATCTGCAACGCAGTCATTACTTTACCGCGCTCGCCGGAAATTACTTCACGCACCGTGCGTTTAGTGATTTCCTCATTCAGCGCCGCTTTGACGATCTGTGACATGCGATCTTGCGCACGCTGCTCGTCACCGCCCAAGCTGATGAAATACAGACGCGGATCGGCGATGCGCCATTTGACGAAGGTATCAACCAGAATGTTTTTCTTTTCGGCCGTGATGAAGCGATCTGCGTCACCCGTGTCGATCGTCAGAATCCGTTTATCCAGGTAAATCACATTCTGGAATGGCGGCGGCAACTTGAAATGCAGACCAGGCTCACGAATAACCTGTTTGACTTCACCTAAGGCGAAGACGATTGCGAATTGTCTTTGATCAACGATGAATACGGTCGACGACAACAGCCAAATGGCAATGAGGATACTGACAACCAGGGAGATCAGACGATTCATTATCGGCCCTCCCTTGAACGCAAATCAACCGGATCGCGTGAACGCGATGAATCGATCTGTGCGCCGACGTCCGGCGTCGAACTAGAACTCGATAACGGCGTCGGCGGCGGCAACGATGCCGCAGCTTGTTTTGCGGCATCGGCATCGCTTTGCGCAATCAGTTTATCCAATGGCAAATAAATCAAATTATTACCTGTTTTTGCATCGACCATCACTTTGGTCGTATTAGTGAAAATCTGTTGCATCGTATCGAGGTACATACGGTCACGGGTCACCGCCGGCGCTTTTTGATATTCGGTCAGCACTTGCTTGAAGCGGGACGCAT
>DATMOE010000302.1:0-4825 GCA_035568435.1 Herbaspirillum sp.
GTCAAATGGCAGAACGACGATCAGCTCAGCTTTACGCTGCGCGAAGGCAAGAAACGGCAGATTCGCCGCATGTGCGAGGCGGTCGGCTTGAAAGTCGTGGGCTTGAAACGGGTGCGTATCGGCGGCGTGAAACTGGGGGAATTGCCTGCCGGTCAATGGCGCTATATGACGCCGGATGAAGATTTCGATGCTGCGCCGAAAGGCATGCCACCGAAGCCGCCGCGCCCTCGTCCTGCCTCGAACTACGCGCCGGCCAAAGCGCGCGCGGCATCCAGGGCAAACACCGTCGAACCCGTCACCAGCACCGCGGCGGCGCCATCGAAAACCGGAAAAACGCTGAGCCTGCCCGCGAAACGCCGGACGCATTCTTCATAGAAATTACAAGAAACGATCCAAAATCTTGCGGCTGATTTTATCCAGCGCCTGAATCTCGCGAATCAGAAAATGCACGCCATGGCTATCCGCGATTAACAACCCGGAACGCAAGATACGGCGAATATCCTCTTCGCCCTTCAAAGTAAATACGGTATTGCCGCAACTGGTTTCAACCTCCCAATCGCTAGGCGTCGCATAGCTCGATACGTGCACAATGCGTTTAATCTCCGGCATGAATTCGCGATTGGCAAGTTCAGAAACGATCAGCGCGCGCACCGCATCCGGCAAATCCGACAACTGCTCGATCCAGGCCAATTCTTCGCCATGATGGCCCGTCACCGCAATCCCGTAATCGGGCGCACCAATCGGAAACGCCCGCACCGGAATAACGCCACGGTGGATATCGCCGTTGGCGGCAGTGAAAACCAGCCGGCCGAACGCATCCTTATGCAAGGCAAAATCATGCGATGGCGCAGTGATCAAATCCATATCACTCATACTTCGCCCTCCTCTACCGCCTCAATCGCACTGGCTACCCCCTGATCGCTTTCGGCATTACGTATCTGCGCCTGATACAGCGCATGATAAGCCCCGCCACGCGCCATCAACTCATCATGCCCGCCAACTTCCACGACCTTGCCGCGATCCAGCACCACCAGCCGGTCGGCCAGGCGCAGCGTCGACAAACGATGCGCAATCGCAATCGTCGTGCGGCCTTTGACCAGATTATCGAGCGCCTTCTGAATTTCTTTTTCGGTCGTGGTATCCACCGAAGACGTGGCTTCATCCAGAATCAGAATGCGCGGATCGATCAACAATGCGCGCGCAATCGAAATGCGCTGCCGTTCGCCGCCGGACAAGGCTTGCCCGCGCTCGCCGACCAGCGAATCGTAGCCTTGCGGCAGACGCAAAATGAATTCATGCGCATGGGCAGCGCGCGCCGCGGCGATAATTTCCTGTCTGCTGGCGTCCGGTTTGCCGTAGGCGATATTCTCGGCGATGGTGCCGAAAAATAGAAACGGCTCCTGCAAAACCAGTCCGATGTTGCGGCGATATTCGGTAATCGGCAGTGCGCGAATATCAACCCCATCGATATAAATAGCGCCTTCCGAAACATCGTAAAAACGGCAAATCAAATTGACCAGCGTGCTCTTGCCGGACCCGCTATGCCCGACCAGCCCAATCATCTCACCCGGCGCAATCGTCAAATCCACGCCACGCATGACCGCCCGATTACCGTAGCGAAAGCCGATATTGCGCAAGGTAATCGCGCCTTTCACACTATCCAGATGCACCGGATTGGCCGGCTCGGGCACGCTGGAGACATGATCCAGAATCTCGAAAATACGTTTAGCCCCGGCCGCCGCCTTTTGCGTGACCGAAACAATGCGGCTCATCGAATCGAGACGGGTATAAAAACGGCTGATGTACGCCAGAAATGCCGTCAACACCCCCACCGTGATCTGTCGGTTGGAGACTTGCCAAATACCGAAAGCCCATACCACCAGTAAGCCTATTTCTGTCAGCAAGGTCACGGTCGGCGAAAACAGCGACCAGACCCGATTAACGCGGTCGTTGACAGCCAGATTATGCCGATTGGCATCCTTGAAACGCGCCGCTTCGCGCTTTTCCTGCGCAAAGGCCTTGACCACGCGAATGCCGGGAATCGTATCGGCCAGCACATTGGTGACTTCGGACCAGATACGGTCGACTTTTTCGAAGCCGTGCCGCAGGCGGTCGCGCACGGCGTGGATCATCCAGGCAATAAAGGGCAGCGGCAGCAAGGTCACCAGCGCCAGCCAGGCATTGATCGACACCAAAATTACGGCCGTCATGATGATCATGAGGACATCGATGGCGAAATCAAGCAGATGCAGCGACAGAAAGACGCATATGCGATCGGTTTCGGAACCGACCCGGGTCATCAGATCGCCGGTACGCTTGCCGCCGAAATACTGCAGCGACAGCCGCAGCAAGTGCTCATAGGTAGTGGTGCGCAAATCGGCGCCGATGCGCTCGCTGACCAGCGCCAGAATAAACGTGCGGGCCCAGCCCAGCGACCATGCCACCAGCGCCGAGCCCAGCGGACCGGCCATGTACATCATGACCAACCGCATATTGATCGGCGCACCGTTCTGAAACGGAATCAGGACGTTATCCATCAGCGGCATGGTCAGATAAGGCGGCACCAATGTCGCGGCAGTCGAGGCCAGGGTCAGCAGGAAACCGATCAGCAACGTGCCCTTATAAGGCTTGGCAAAACGCACCAGCCGGAACAAGGCCCAATGCGATGACGGCGCATCGCGCAGTTCGGCATCGACCCCGATCTCCTCCATATCGGCGGTGGCGGCAGCACCGACGGCGGCTGCGCGCTCGGTGTCCGACATCACTGCCATCTCGGCCTGGCGCTGGAACTGATCGATCAGGCGCTGTGCGGCAATGCTCAGCCCCACCGTATAACGCCAATACGCCTGCCGGCACGATTTATCGTGCAATTCCAGCGTAGCAACGCCGCCGTGATCGTGATGGCTCAGTGTCAAACCGGCACGGTAAGGCCAGCGCAGCCATTGCGATTTTTCCGGGTTTTGCGCATACAGGGCGCAATCGGTGACCACCAGCAACGTCTGGTTGAAATGCAGGCCGGTATCGAGATCGGTTTCCAGCCAGGCGGCGATTTTCTCACCTGGCGCCAACTGCGGCGCTAAGCTGGCACGCCAGAATTCGACAGGAACGGCAATGCTATCGGACGATGGGGTAGAACTGGTCATGGACTGGACTTATGAAGATAAAAAGCGAAGACAAATACAAAGGCGTTCGTCTGCTGCGGCGTAACAATGTCTTGTTACATGTGTTATCCAGAAAAAACGCACGATTATAGCGTGTAGCCTACGCTATGCACTTCCCCTTCCCACCATCTGAGATATTTTTTTCTTCAGCGTCAACCAATCGAGTAGTACAGCGTTGTAACATGTGTGCTTTTTTTACGCAGCTGCCTGTATGTATGTACTCCATAAATGAAAAACATTGAATTTCTCCGTATCCTGCACCTGCGTGGTCCCAGCATCTGGACTTACAAACCGTCACTGGAAGTCCTGATTGATATCGGAGAATTGGAAGATTTCCCATCAAATAAGATTCCTGGCTTTACCGAACGCCTGCTGGCCTGGTTGCCAAGCCTGATCGAGCACCGCTGCAGCCGCGAAAAACACGGCGGCTTCGTAGAACGCCTTTACGAAGGCACCTGGCCCGGCCACATTCTTGAGCATGTCACGCTTGAATTGCAAAATCTGGCCGGTTTGCCCGGCGGTTTCGGCAAGGCGCGTGAAACATCCGCCCGCGGCATCTACAAAATCGTCATGCGCGCACGGCATGAAAAAGTCACGCTTCAAGCGCTGCATTATGCGCGCGACCTGGTGATGGCGGCGATCGAAGACCGTCCGTTCGACACCGAGGACGCCATCGACGAATTGCGCGATATGGTCAATTCGCTCTGTCTGGGACCAAGCACGGCCTGCATCGTCGATGCCGCCGACGACCGCGACATCCCCTCTATCCGTTTATCCGAAAACAATCTGGTGCAACTCGGCTATGGTGCGCGCCAGCACCGCATCTGGACCGCGGAAAGCGATCAAACCGGCGCCATCGCGGAAAGCATTTCACGCGACAAGGATCTGACCAAAAGCCTGCTGCAAGCCTGCGGTGTGCCCACCCCCGGCGGACGGCTGGTCGAGAATGCCGAAGATGCCTGCGAGGCGGCGCAAGATATCGGTTATCCGGTCGTCGTCAAACCATCCGACGCCAATCATGGCCGCGGCGTATTTACCAATCTGAATACCGATGCAGAAGTGCGCACCGCCTACACCGTTGCGCTCGAAGAAGGCAGCGGCGTCATTGTGGAACGCTTTGTGCACGGCTTGGAACATCGTGTCCTGATCGTCGGCGGCAAGCTGGCCGCGGCCGCCCGGGGCGAGCCGGTCACCATCGTCGGCGATGGCAAATCGAGCGTGACCGATCTGATCGATAGCCAACTCAATTCAGACCCCCGTCGCGGCAGCCGGGAAGAACATCCGCTCAATCCGGTGATCCTCGACCGCGAACCGGCAGTCCGGCTGGAATTGACCCGTCAAAACCTGACGCCCGAATCGGTTCCCGCCGCCGGCCGCACAGTGTTGCTGCAACGCAACGGCAACGTCGCCATCGATATCACCGATCAAGTGCATCCCGATGTGGCGGCCGCGGCCTCGCTGGCGGCACGCGCTGTCGGGCTCGACATTGCCGGCGTCGATCTGGTCACCACCGATATCTCGCGGCCATTGGAAGAACAGCACGGCGCGATCGTCGAAGTCAATGCCGGCCCCGGTTTGCTGATGCATCTGAGCCCTGCGCAGGGTCAGCCGCGCGCCGTCGGCGCCGTGATCGTCGACCATCTGTTTCCCTCCAGCGACAATGG
>DATMOE010000303.1:0-8666 GCA_035568435.1 Herbaspirillum sp.
AAGCGGCATTGCGCTCAGGTTCGCTGATTACCGCGCGGGTGGCGGCCGATCAGGGGCGCGATGTGCTGGCGATTCCAGGTTCGATTCATTCGCCGATGTCTAAAGGGTGTCACGCATTGATCAAGCAGGGCGCCAAGCTGGTCGAGTCGGTGCAAGATGTGCTGGAAGAATTGGCGGATTACGGCAATGGCAAGGGCGCTGGAATCAGCGCTGCGGTCGTTTCGGTTGCGGAGCCGGCGGCCGCTGCTACCACTTCCGGCGATGGCGGCTTATTGCAGCACATGGGATACGACCCAATCACGCTGGATGCGCTGGCGCTATGTAGTGGACAGAGTACGGCATCGCTGCAGGGCGAATTATTGATGCTGGAATTGGAGGGAAGGGTCGCGTTATTGCCGGGTGGTGCGTATTGCCGGATTGGTTGATGCTTGGAGATGACAAGAAAAATGACTTGTATATAGGTAATGCGGTTCAGATAAGTAAATTTGAAGACAGAGGTGACCCTCCCTTCGACAAGCTCAGGGCTATCGGAAACCCACGGCCTGCGGCCTGCTCAGGGCGAACGGGGTTTTGGTGAAAATTTTAAAGAAAAACCGTTCGCCCTGAGCAGGCCGCAGGCCGTGTCGAAGGGTCACCTCTGCAGGTAAAACTTAAAGGATTTAAAAAGTACCCACACAAAAGTCTGAAGAACTAAAACATTTTATGACCATAGAATTATGACCATAGGCTGAGTATGGAAAACAACCAAGTATCGAAATCCGAATTCAAGGCGAAGGCCCTTGAGCCGCCTCAATTGGGGGAGGCACTTAATCAGCGTTGCTTAGTACGCATACATTAGTTTGGTGGGTGTCTGATGATCTATTGTTAAGCAAGAATGCGAGGTTTGGGGTCCACCCTCAAGCCGGATAAAGCGCCCCCAACACCCGCAGCCCCGCCGCGCCGGTCACCGCCGGCACATTGCCCGGCAGGCGCTGTGTAAACCGGTGCGCCAGCCACGCAAAGGCCAGCGCTTCGACCTGATTCGGCGCCACGCCCAATGCGGCGGTGGATTGCACGCCGGGCGGTTTTTTCGATGGCGACATGGCAGCCAAAGCCTGCGTCAGCAATTGCATCAGATAGCCGTTGTACGCGCCGCCGCCGCAGACATAGACCTCGGCCGCATCGGTGGCGTAATCGGTAATGGCTTGCGCAATGCTGGTGGCGGTGAGGGCGGTCAGGGTGGCTTGTACGTCGACCGCCGGCACCGCGCCGAAAGGCGCGAGTTTTTGTTCCAGCCATTGCATGTGGAATAAATCGCGGCCGGTGCTTTTTGGCGCAGCCTGCTTGAAGAAAGCTTCGTTCGATAAGGCATTGAGCAAATCCTGGCGAATGGCGCCGCTGGCCGCCCAGGCGCCGTTGTCGTCATAGGGCAGGTTCAGATGACGCGCGCACCAGGCATCCATCAGCGCATTGCCGGGACCGGTGTCGAAGCCGCCGGTATGTGCTTGTTGCGCTTGCCGCTCTGCGCCATTGCCGCCGGGTTCATCGCGGCAGGCCGGCAGAATGCTGATATTTCCGATGCCGCCGATATTGACGACGACGCGGGTTTGTTCCGGCGCGCCGAAAATGGCTTGATGAAATGCCGGCACCAGCGGGGCGCCCTGGCCGCCGGCGGCGACATCGCGGCTGCGGAAATCGCTGATCACATCGATGCCGCTCAGTTCGGCGAGCAGGGCGGGATGATTGGTTTGGCGGGTGTAGCCCAGTTCGGGCCGATGACGGATGGTTTGGCCGTGTACGCCGATGGCGGCGATGTGCGCGCCTTTGCTGTGAGGGCGCAATTGCGCCACGCATGCGGCGTAGTGCTTGGCCAGTTGCGCGGCAGCCAGCGCTTCGCGATGAATTTCGTCGGGACCGCTAGCTTGCAGCGCCATCAATGCATTGCGTAGATGATCGTCGAATGGCATGTAGGCCGCGGCCAGCGTCGTTATCGCCTGGCCGCCGCCTTGCGATGGAAAAGCAGCCAGTATGCCATCGACGCCATCAAGGCTGGTGCCAGACATTAGCCCGATATACAGCGTATCGATGGATGGTTTAGCGCCCATTTTATTTGCTGGCCAGTGTGGTGGTGCTGCTGTCCGGTGCGCCGAGTAAAGCCAGACGGCGGTTCATATCGGCCGATATTACATGAAAACGTTGCAATTGCGCCGCTACCAACGGCTGCGCATTCGGGACGGCGATCGACATCGGATCGCGCGGCACATTGTTGATGCGGAATTCATAATGCACGTGCGGCCCGGTGGCCCAGCCGGTCTGGCCGACATAGCCGATCACTTCGCCTTGGCTGACTTTTTCGCCCTTGTGCAAGCCGGCGGCAAAGCGGCTCATGTGGCCGTACAGCGTTGAATAATGATCCCAGTGTTTGATGCCGACCACATTGCCGTAACCGGTCTGGGTGCCGACGAAATCGATCACGCCATCGCCGGAAGCATGGATCGGCGTGCCGGTCGGCGCCGCGAAATCGACGCCCTTGTGTTGTTTCCAGATACCCAGAATCGGATGCAGGCGCATCGAGAAGCCGGATGAGATACGGGTGAACGCCAGCGGCGATTTGAGGAAGGCTTTCTTCAGCGATTTGCCATCGGGAGTGTAATAACTGCCGCCTTGCGGGTCGTTCGGATCGGCGAACCAGATTGCCTTATAGGTCTCGCCGTCATTGGTGAATTCACTGGCCAGCACGCGTCCGGTGCGTACCGGTTCGCCGTTATGCCAGAAGGTTTCGTAGACCACATTGAAATGGTCGCCGCGGCGCAGGTCGGAAGCGAAGTTGACCTCGGTTGAGAACATGTCGACCATTTGCGATGCGATGGTGTCGGGAATCTGCGCTGCGTCAGTGGCGGCAAACAGCGACGAATGGATTTCGCCCGAGCGCATTTCGATGCGGCGTTCCAGCGTGGCAGGCATTTCGAAGGATTTAAATTGCTGGCCTTCGCGTGTGATCAGCAGATTCTTGATCGAATCGCCATCGGCGATCGTGGTGCTCAATTGCAATAATTCGCCATCGGCGGTGGTCTGCGCCCGCAAGCGTTTGCCGGGATGCAATTGCATGACGGTATGCGCCAGCGTATCCGATTTGATGAAGCCGGCCGCCGCGTCGTCATCCACGCCCAGCCGGGTCAGTAGTGCGGCAAGTGTGTCGCCGGAACGCACCCGCTCTTCACTGGAATAGTATTGTTCCTGATCGGCCAGTTGTTCGACTTGTTGCGACAGGTCGGGGAGATTCAGATTGATCTGTACTGAGCGAATCGGCAGATCGGGCGTGTCTGGCAGATCCGGCGCCATGCCCGCCGCGCCGAAGGCACAGGCGGCAAAAAACAGGGCCGCTGCCGAGATGATTCTGGTTTTGCGCGTCGTGCCGGCGAGTAATTGCAGTAATTGGGAGATGCGGGGCGAGAGATGTTGGGCAAAACGCTGTATAAAACGCTGTGAAGCAAGCTGTGAAGCACGCTGTAAAGCACGTTGTGAAATTCCTTGCAAAATTTGCCGCAAAACAATGCGTTGCCGAAGAATACTGAGGAATTTATCTTTAAGTAACATGCAATAAGTTAAAATTTGCCAGTTGTGAAACCGGCGGTGTGAATGAGTGCGGATGAATGCACATGCAAGAGGTGTGCCAGATGTGTTGCATACTGCGCTGGAAAACGGCATTGAAATACCGCTCTGAGACCCATTGGTTAGTGCATTGGCAACAAGCGTGCGGTATTGGTAACAACACAGCGCGCCGGAACATCAGGCGCAGAAAAAAAGATCACGCATTATAGCAAAGCCGTCCTCCCCGAATTTCTACACGAACCAACTTTTTAGTTATATCGATGACCTCAGAATTACAATCCAACGCCGCCTCCGCTGTTACATCTTCTGCAGCATTGTCCGATCAGGTTCAGCATGCGCTGGCCGTCACTAAACGCGGGGTCGACGAGCTGCTGATCGAAGCCGAATTTACGCAAAAACTGGTGCGCGCCGAGCAGACCGGCAAGCCCTTGCGCATCAAGCTCGGCCTGGACCCGACCGCGCCCGATTTGCATCTGGGACATACCGTGGTGCTCAACAAGCTGCGTCAATTGCAGGACCTGGGGCATCAGGTGATTTTTCTGATCGGCGATTTCACGTCGATGATCGGCGATCCATCCGGGCGCAACGCGACCCGTCCGCCGCTGACCAAAGAGCAGATCGATGTCAATGCCAAAACCTATTTCGCGCAGGCCAGCCTGGTGCTGGATGCGGCGAAAACGGAAATTCGCCATAACGCGGAATGGTGCGATCAACTGGGTGCGCGCGGGATGATCCAGTTGGCGTCGCGTTATACGGTGGCGCGCATGATGGAGCGCGACGATTTCACCAAACGCTATAAGGACGGCACGCCGATTTCGGTGCATGAATTTTTGTATCCGCTGATGCAGGGTTACGATTCGGTGGCGCTGCACGCGGATCTGGAACTGGGCGGCACCGATCAGAAATTCAATTTGCTGGTCGGCCGTGAATTGCAGAAGGACTACGGCCAGGAACCGCAGTGCATTCTGACCATGCCTTTGCTGGAAGGCTTGGACGGGGTTGAAAAGATGTCCAAATCCAAGGGTAATTACATCGGCATTACGGAACCCGGCAACACTATGTTCGCCAAGCTGATGAGTATCTCGGACCCGATGATGTGGCGTTATTACGAGCTGTTGTCGTGGCAGTCGCTGGCAGCGATCGCGGGCTTTAAGGCCGAGGTTGCCGCCGGTAAAAACCCACGCGATATCAAGGTCGCGCTGGCGCAGGAAATCGTGACCCGGTTTCATTCGAAGCAGGCGGCCGAAGATGCGCTGGCCGATTTCGTCAATCGTTCCAAGGGCGGGATTCCAGACGATATCGCCGAGCTGGCATTGAGCGGCGCGCCGATGGGCATCGGCCAGTTGCTCAAGCAAGCCAATTTATGCGCATCGACTTCGGAAGCCCTGCGCATGGTCGAGCAGGGCGGCGTGCGTATCGACGGCACGGTCATCAGCGATAAGGGCCTGAAAGTGGATGGCGGTACGTTTGTGCTGCAAGTGGGAAAACGCAAATTTGCACGCGTGACGCTTACATAAGGCTTGCATGAGCTGCTGGCCGCAGCCGCCTGTGGCGACGCATACGAACATCGGAAAAAGCAGTTAAGCTGGGCAACTCTTCCTCACTTTGTTCACTTTGTTTCAAGGAGCTTCCATGCAACTCTACAGCGATTCATTTCAGGACGGCGGCGCCATTCCCGCGCAATTCGCATTCGGAAAAATCGATCCCGCCACGCAAGTCGCATTGTCGACTAATCGCAATCCGCATCTGGCCTGGCGCGATGTGCCGGCCGGCGTCAAGTCGCTGGTGATCATTTGTAACGACCCGGATGTGCCCTCGGTGGGCGACGATGTCAATCAAAAAGGCAAGACGGTGGCGGCGAGTTTGCCGCGGGTCGATTTCTGTCATTGGCTGCTGGTGGATTTGCCCGCCACAACAACAAGTATTGCAGCCGCGCAGTTTGCCGATGGCGTAACGCCGCGGGGAAAAAGCGGACCGCAGATCATTAAAAATCCACTGCCGCCGGCACGTCATGGCTTGAACGGCTATACCGATTGGTTCGCCGGCGATGCCGATATGGGTGGCGATTATTTCGGTTACGACGGCCCTTGCCCGCCATGGAACGATGCGTTGATGCATCACTATGTATTTACGGTTTATGCGCTCGATCTGGCGCAGCTTCCAGTCGACGGAAAATTCACGCGGCCACAAGTGCTGGCCGCCATGCAGGGGCATATTCTGGCGCAGGCCAGCCTGACCGGTCTTTACACGCTCAATCCAGCCGTTATATAGCAGTACTGAACCAGCCCGGAAACCATCAGCACCAGCAGAGGACTCGAACGCGGTCGCACCACCATGACCGCGGTCGACATGGCGACCAGGATCAGAATCGAAACGGTCGGGGTGGACGAGCGCAAAACGGCGAGCGCGCCGGCGTAGATCAACCCGACGGCGATCGGCGTCAGGCTGCGTTCGAGCGTGCGGCGCAATTTGCTTTTGCCGAAACGGCTCCAGAAGTGAAATGCCGCAATCGCCAATATCGATGAAGGCGCGAACAGCGCAATGGTGGCCACAATGGCCCCCGGAATCCCCGAAACATCCCAGCCGATCAATGTTGTCAGCAAAGCGCCTGGTCCCGGCGCGGCGCGGGAAATGGCAAACAAATTAACGAACTGCGCTTGGGTCAGCCAATGCTGTTCGATCACTTGCCGGTTGATATCGGCGACCACGCTTTGTCCGCCACCGAACGACAGCAGCGACAGCGGCGCGAATATCACAATCAGCTTCAGGTAAATATTCTCAGGCATCTTGATCGATATACCATGAAAGCGCGAAGGAAATCGGCAGCAGGCCCAGCACGACATAGATCAGAGAGATGTGCAGAATACCGGTGCCCACAAAGGTCGCCATGGCGATGAAAATCGGCCAATAGTGCCGCCGCATGGCATTGCGCAAACTGCGGTATCCGACGCAAAGTGTGGTGCCGATTGCGCCCGCCGCGATACCCTGCAGGGCGCTTTGCATGCCGGTACTGATGCCGATCCGATGGATCAGCATGGCAATGGCGATCACCACCACCATGGGCGGCAACAGCAGGCTCAACAATGCCGCCGTTGCGCCGATCACACCGCTGCGTCGGTGGCCGATGAAAATGGCGAGATTGAGCACATTGGGGCCGGGAAGAATCTGGGCCAACGCCAGACCGGCGAAAAATTCATCGTCCTTCAACCAGCGCCGGCGCTCAACCGCTTCGAGATAAATCCAGGCCGACAGGCCGCCGCCGAAACTGGTCAAACCGATATAGCCGAACATCTTGATGAGGTCCCATAAGGTGCCGCTCGCGGGGCCGTCCGCGAACTCGTCTACGGTCTCATTCTTGAGATCGGGTTTGTCATCTTCTTGCACGCGATTCCCCATTCAGGCGTTCGTTGGAAAGGAATATGTAAACAATATGTAAATAATAAAAGAAGCGGATTTTATTAAGATTGTTTAATAATTCGTTCATCTCTTTTTAATCCCTTGCGGCGCAAAATACATTCGTCATTTTAGATAAAGGAAACATGATGAAGAGCAAATACACTTTCGCAGCCGCACTTATTTTATCTTGCGCCAGCTTGTCCGCAATGGCTGCCAGCAATGACGTGAGTCTGTCGGGCGATCCTGCACCGGCATCGGCTGCCGGCCGCATTGTGAAAATTGATGCCAATACCAACTACGTCAACGTGACAGAGGGCGAAACGGTGCAATTCGTTGCTGACAACGGTCAATCTGCAGCCTGGACTTTCAATAACCCGTTCCGCTCGCAAGTGAAGCTGCAGGAAATCTTGCCGGCCGGATCGCTCGATCACCCGGTAATGGCCTATGTCCATCCGGGTCTCGAGGACGAAGCGCATAGTTAAGAACGCATTATCGCCAGGGCGTGCCGCCATTTAATTCAGGCGTGCGAATGCGGGCTGGCCGCAAGTTGTTGTTGTCCGGTAAGATGTGCCAAACAATTAGGAAATAGTATGTGTGCGCAGCGCGTATTTTTTCGTTTGACGCGTCTTACCGGACAACAATAAAATTTGCGGCCAGCCCGCATTCGCACGCCTGAATTAAAGGTCAACACACCCTAATATGCTGTCTCGCGAATAACATGAAAATATTGATTGTTGAAGACAACGAACGTGTCGCCCGCTTTTTAAAAAGCGGCCTCATGGAGGCTGGCTATACGATCGATCACGCAGAAAATGGCCGTGATGGCATGTTGTTTGCCGCCAGCGAGCATTACGATGTGATCATCATGGATCGCATGTTGCCGGGCGGTGTCGATGGCCTCGCCATCATCGAAGCCTTGCGCAAGACCGGTTGCACAACGCCGATCCTGATCTTGAGCGCTTTGTCCGATGTCGAAGAGCGCATCCGCGGACTCAAAGCCGGCTGCGACGATTACCTGGTCAAGCCGTTTGCCTTTGGCGAACTGCTCGCCAGACTCGATGCCTTGTTGCGCAGAACCCAGGAAAAGCGTGACGAAACCGTGTTGACGGTGGGCGATTTGACGATGGATCTGCTCACACATAAAGTCCAGCGCGGCGGCAAATCCTTATCGCTCCAGCCGACCGAATTCAAACTTCTCGAATACCTGATGCGCCATTCCGATCAGGTCGTCACGCGCACCATGCTGCTTGAGAACGTATGGGATTACCATTTCGATCCGCAGACCAATGTGGTGGACGTCCACATCAGTAAGCTGCGTCAGAAATTCGATACCGGCGCGACGCAGCAATTGCTGCGCACCATTCGCAATGCCGGTTATATGCTGAGCGCTAACGACTGATCGCAATGATGACATTGCGCCGCTTTTCGTTACGCCGTTTTTCAGTGTTCACGCTGACCGTCAGTTACGTCGTAATAAGCAGTTGCGTACTCGCCGTATTCGCTATTCCGTTGTCGTATGCCTGGGAGCAGACGATTGAAAAAGGCGGCATGGAGTTGCTGCAGGAAGATACGCAGAGGATGGAGTCGACTTTCGATGTGCAGGGCGCGAAAGAGCTCGCCGACGTCATCGACAAGCGGGTGGGAACGCAACTGGTCGGCGAGAAAATTCTATTACTGAC
>DATMOE010000304.1:0-4726 GCA_035568435.1 Herbaspirillum sp.
CGGCTTATTTATTTTCCACCACAAATGGCGTCACGTTCACGCGTGCGCGGATAAGTTGCGCCGCATCCAGCGCCGCTGAGCGGCTGGTATAAGGCCCCGCATACAGCCGGTACAAACCATTGACGGGCACGGTATCCATCGAAGCCACCACACCCGACAACGATTGCAACAAACCGGTACGCGCAAGTTGTGCATTACTCTCTTGCGAATAGGCGCCGAACTGCAGATAAAAACCGCTGGATAAGGCCGATGATGGCGAAGACGAAGTCGATGCCGAAGCCGAAGCCGAAGCAGCCATCCCCGCATCCTGCGCTGCGGCTGTCTGCTGTATTGCGGGCGGCAACGCGGCGGCTTCCGGCTGCGCCACCGTCGTGACGGGTGACGTCACTACACCGCTGGTTTGACCGGACTGACGGGCCGCCGCCATCCGCGCAATCTCATCAGGCAAGATGCGCTCCACTTCCAGTTCGCTACTGCCGGAGCCAAGATATCCCAGCTTCAGTGCGGCGGTATACGATAAATCGATAATCCGGTTGGAATGAAATGGGCCGCGGTCGTTAATCCGCACAATCACTTGCGCGCCGGTCTTCAGATTGGTCACGCGGGCATACGACGGCAATGGCAAAGTCGGATGCGCGGCCGTCATCTTGTACATATCGTAAAGCTCGCCGGAAGACGTCTTTTGACCGTTAAATTTTTTGCCGTACCAGCTACCCACGCCGCGTTGTTTGAATGGGGTCGTGTTATCGGTGATCGGCGTATAGGTTTTGCCGAATACCGAATAGGGTCGATTCGCGCCCTTCACGTAGGGCTCGACACGCGGTTCCGCGTCCGGGACCTCATTCAGATTGGGCGGAATATTGTCACCGGGGCCATCGTCCTGATAATAGCCGCCGCGCCCGGAACCGGCCGGCGGCAATACCGGCGCGCCATTATTGCCCGACGCCGCGCTCCGCTTCTTGACTGCATTCACCGGCGCCGGATACTCGCTGCTGGGCGGCGGCAGCGGCGTGCTGCAAGCGATCACCGCCAGCGGCAGCGACCATGCAGCCACGCGCGCTACGGCACGCCTTGTTGTGCGCGTTATCGAACGCGAGGAATTCAAATACCGCATTGGTTACCCTTTCGGAATCTGATTAGAACGCATTCACATTGATGCCTATTTAGGTCTGTACCAGTTTGCGATGACGCTGAATGCTCATCAAAATACCCGCGCCCAGACCCAGCGTCACCAGCGCCGTGCCGCCATAACTCATGAATGGCAACGGCACGCCGACCACCGGCAAAATCCCGCTGACCATGCCCATATTCACAAACGCATAAGTGAAGAAAATCATCGTGATGGAGCCCGCCAGCAGGCGGGTAAACAGCGTGGGCGCATTGGCGGCAATCATCAAACCGCGAATCACCAGCAACAGATACAAGGTCATCAGCACCACATTGCCGACCATACCGAACTCTTCGGAAAACACGGCAAAGATAAAATCGGTGGTGCGTTCTGGTATAAATTCAAGATGCGCCTGCGTCCCCTTGAGCCACCCTTTGCCGGTGAGGCCGCCAGAACCGACAGCGATGGTCGATTGAATAATATGGAAGCCTTTTCCGAGCGGATCGGAAGTCGGATCGATCAACATCATGATGCGCTGGCGCTGATAGTCATGCAGGAAATTCCAGATCACCGGCAAGCTGGCGCCAACTGCGATCACCGCTGCAACGATGGCTTTCCACGATAATCCCGCCAGAAAAATCACATACACGCCGGCAGCCAGCACCAGCAGTGCCGTGCCCAGATCGGGCTGGCGGATAATCAACGCCGCCGGCAGCGCCAGCAACAGCAATGCGACGAGATAGACGTGCCAGCGCAACATGCCTTCGCACTTTTGGAAATACCACGCCAGCATCAGCGGCATCGCAATTTTCATCATTTCGGACGGTTGCACCACCATGCCGAAATTAATCCAGCGCCGAGCGCCCTTTTTCACCACGCCGAACAATGCTACCGCAACGAGCAGCGACACGCCAAGCATATACAAGGGCACCGCAAAGCGCAGCAAGGTTTGCGGCGAGATATTAGCGGCAATCCACATCACGATAAACGCAATCAGAATATTGCGCAGTTGATCCTCGACCCGTCCCGGCAAACCGATGCCGGCGGAGTATAAGGTCACGATGCCGACGCAGAGAATCAGGAAAATAATCAGCGAAAGCGCACCATCGAACACCGCCAGATGCGGTCGGATGACTTGCCATACAGACGGTTTGTGCAGACTCATCGCGTCCACCGGTGAAAAATAGGGTTAGGGGCTTCGATCGGCATTTTAATCGCTCGTATTACCTGTTACGGGATCGACCGTTACCGCATCGACTTTCGCAGCATCGGCCTTCGTCACCTCGCCGGGACGTTTTTTCAGCAAATAATAATCCAGCGCCTTGCGCGCGATAGGCGCCGCGGCGGAGGCGCCCCAACCACCGTTTTCGACGATGACGGCCAACGCGATCGTCGGATGGTCGGCCGGCGCAAAGGCGGTAAACAGAGCGTTATCGCGTAAATTTTCGGCGACATGCTTGGCATCGTATTTTTCATTTTGCTTGATCGTGGCCACCTGCGCGGTGCCGCTCTTGCCGCCCGCCACATAGCCTGCGCCGGCAAAGGCCGCCGCGCCAGTGCCGCCCGGCCGATTAACACCGACCATCGCGCTCTTCACAAAATCGATATTTTCCTGTTTCAGCGGAATGCGATAACTTTCCTTCGGTACGATCATGGTCCGTTGATGGGTGAGCCCATCTTCCAGGAGTTTGACCAGATGCGGTTTCATCACAATGCCGTTGTTGACCAGCGTCGCCAACGCATGCGCCATTTGCAGCGGCGTAAAAGAGTTATAGCCTTGTCCGATGCCTAAAGAAATCGTTTCGCCCGCATACCACTTCTGCTGTTCCGGCTTGCTGTAGGCAGCGTGTTTCCAGGCGGTAGAAGGCAACAGACCGCGCCGCTCGTTTTCCAGATCGATGCCGGTCAACTGGCCGAACCCGAACGGCTTCATGAAATCATGGATGGCATCGACGCCCATGTCGTTGGCGAGTTGGTAGTAATAGGTATCGCACGACACCACGATCGATTTGAACATATTGACGATACCGTGACCGTCGGGTTTATCGTCGCGGAACTTGTGGTTGCCGAGCATGAAAAAGCCATGATCGACGATGGCATCTTCCGGCCGGCGCTTGCCCAGTTCCAGCGCCCCCAGCGCCATGAACGGCTTATAGGTGGAGCCCGGCGGGTAAGTACCGCTCAACGGCCGGTTGACCAGCGGCCGGTCGGGCGAGTTATTCAATTCATCCCAACTTTGCTGATCGATCCCGTCGACAAACGAATTCGGATCGAATGAGGGCATGGAGACATAAGCCAGAATGTCGCCGGTGGATGGTTCGATGGCGATCAATGCGCCTTTGCGGTCGCCGAATGCTTCTTCAATCACCTTCTGCAATTCGATATCGATCGACAAAATCAGATTCTTGCCCGGCACAGACGGCGTATGCGACAGAGTTCGCACTGCCCGCCCGCTCGCCGTAATCTCGACCTCTTCGTAACCGGTAGTGCCATGCAATTGACTCTCGTAACTTTTCTCCAGCCCCGCTTTACCGATGTAATCGGTGCCGTTGTAATTGGCGGCATCATCGGTATTGTCGATTTTATCGGCATCGCTCTGACTGATCCGCCCGATGTAGCCGATCGCATGCGCCGCGGTCTTGCCGAACGGGTATTGGCGGAATAGACGCGCCTGAAT
Organism: Herbaspirillum sp.; assembly: GCA_035568435.1. Lineage (GTDB taxonomy): Bacteria > Pseudomonadota > Gammaproteobacteria > Burkholderiales > Burkholderiaceae_D > Herbaspirillum. The sequence continues at coordinate 3,786 of DATMOE010000304.1, forward strand.
ATCGACGCCCGGGAAACGGTAGCGCTGCGCCGTAAAACGCGCCACCTCGTCATCGGTTAGGCGGGTACGCACCGGCAAGCTCTCGAACTGCTTCGATTCTTCCAGTAATTTCTTGAAGCGGCGCCGATCCTTGAGTTGAATATCGACCACGGTGCCGAGTTGATCGATCAACTCGTCCAGCGGTACCTGAATTTTGGATGGGGTGATTTCCAGCGTATAAGCCGAATAGTTGCGCGCCAGAACGATACCGTTGCGGTCCAGAATCAAGCCCCGGTTGGGCGCGATCGGCACCACCGAAATACGGTTATCTTCGGCTTTGGCTGCGTAGGCTTCATAGCGCACCATCTGCAGCCAGATGAAACGCGACAGCAGCAAACCGAAGCACAGCAGCACCAGTGCGCTCACCGCGAACAGACGCCGCCGGAATAACCGCAGTTCCCGTTCGATGTCTTTAAATTCGGTCATCGGGCGTCACACATCAGATCGGACGATTATCGTCTCGATCGATTGCCCGTCGTTGCGGCGCCAGCAATAACCAGGTCGCTACCGGCCACAGCGCGGCGCTGACAAAACTCTCGACGAAAAAATACCAATGCGGGAATTTATTAGTGATCACTGCCCGCACCACCAATTGCACGGCCTGGGTAAACAGCATCAACGGCAGGATATGCAGCGCTTGCCGACCGACGGGAAACCACAAGACGCGGCGATGAATCATAATCGCGAAATAACACAGCAATGTGTACGCCAGCGCGTTCTCGCCCAGCAGCGTGGCTTGATGGATATCCATCAGCAAACCCATCAGAAACGCAATGCTGATACCGATCTTGCGCGGTTCGTGAATGCTCCAGAAAACCAGCACCAGCGCGACGAAATCGGGAACGCCGGGCGCTTGTCCGGTCGGCAGCAAATTGAGGATAAAGGCCGCGATCAGGCTGATA
>DATMOE010000305.1:0-4955 GCA_035568435.1 Herbaspirillum sp.
ATCTGGATTGAGCTCGGCGTTAAAAACATCGGCGTCGGGGCCACCAAGGGCGCCATCGCTATGCGCGCTGAAATAGCGGCGGTATTGAGCGAGGCCGATATCAGTAGCAAGGGCTGGCAATGCACGGTGCGCCGCACGGCGTCCGGCTCTGTCTTGCAATGCACCAGCGTTGAACGCTTGCCCGCAGGCGGCAGCATGCCGCCGGTGTTGATCAATCTGGCGTCCGATGCGTCCGGCAATGCCTGCGGTCCGAATAAAAAAATCAGCGTTGCGGTCAGCGTGCCGAATGAGGCGCAGCAATTGCGCGGCAATAACCAAGCCGAAACAGCGTTGGTATGCAAAAACGGTGCGGTCGTCAGCGGCCGGGCCTGGATCGATGCGTCCAGCGATGGCGTCTATCAACGCGGTGAAGAATTGTTGCTCGGCTGGCGTGCGCAATTAATACGCGACGGTAACGTTGTCGAGGAAGCCACTACCGATAGCCAAGGGCAATATCAGATCAGCGGCATCGTGCCGGACCGTGGTTATAGCTTGCGCTTCCTGTCGCCGCTAGGCCGGATCGAGGCATTGCCGCTGGATGGTGCTTCGGCTGAAACGGCAACGCACGCAACAAACGATTTCGTGAAAGGAGAATTAGTCTACGAGACTTTTTTAACTGCACGCGAATACGCCGAACAGAATTTGGCGTTGCTGCCTACCGGCGCTGTTTTTAACAGGCAGACCAGGCAGCCCCTCGCCAATGTCAAGATCACATTGGCGGGACCCCAAGGCTTCGATCCGCGCAGTCATCTGCTAGGCGGCGAGAGCAATGCCGCCACCGTCAGCGATGCGCAAGGACGTTTTAATTTTTCCCTGACACCGGATGCGCCAGCCGGGCTATATCGCTGGCAAGTGCAGGCGGATGGCTATGAAGTGCCGCGCAATGAAGACATGCTGGAGCTGACGGAAGTTGCCGCCTCTGCACAGCACGCCCACAAAGTATTCGATACCCCTGCTATTCCTGCCGGCACATCGGCGGATGATGCTGCGCGCAGCAACGGCTACTTCGCAATGACGCGGGTGCAGGGCGCAAAACGGGTCGCCAATAACCATCTGGGCCTGGACCCGTTACTGGCCGGCGGCGAACTGACGTTGCAGAAGACGGCGGATCGTAAAACGGTCGAGATCATCGACTTCTTTCATTACACCTTAAAAGTCAGCCACCGCCGGGCCAGCGCCTATGCCGGCTTCCTGATCGACGACAATCTGCCGCGCGGCCTGCGCTATGTGCCTGGCTCGGCCCGTCTGGTGGCCGACGGCAGCGCCTTGCCCGACCCGGCCCTAACCGGCGCCGATGGCGGCGTCACGCGTCTGCGTTTCGATTTCGCCACCATGTCCTTGCTGCCCAATGCGCCGATTGAAATCAGCTACCGGGTGGCGGTGGGGGCCAGCGTGGCCGAAGGCGCGCAATTGGTCAGCTACGCCACGGCCCAGGCCGGCGTCGAGTCGGCGCAAGCTTCGGCCCGCATCCGCATCAGCGGCGGCGTCTTCACCAACGACGCCTTCGTGCTCGGTAAAGTCTTCCTCGATTGCAACGGCGACGGCGTGCAGAACGCCGATGAACCGGGCGTGCCGGGGGTGCGCATTTATTTGGAAGACGGCGCCTTTGCCGAAACCGACCGCCATGGCAAATACAGCCTATATGGCCTCAAACCCTTGACGCACGTACTCAAAATGGATCCCTTGACGCTGCCCTCATCGGCGCGTGCGCAGGTGCTGTCGAACCGGCACGCCGGGCGCGGCGATTTGCGCTTTCTGGATCTGCGCAACGGCGAACTGGGCCGGGGCGACTTTGCGCTCTCGTGCAGCCCGGCGATCAAGGCCGAAGTTGAGTATCGGCGCACCCAACTGGCGCATGCCGGCGATGAACTCGATAACGCCTTGAAACTGCGCTTCGACGCCGAAGTCAAAGCCGAAGAACGCCAACAAACCATTCAGGGCGATCGCGCCAGCGGCTGGATCGGCGAGAGCGCCGGCAAGCGCGCCGAGCCTGCGGCAGCAGCGCCGGCCGCGACATCAGCAGCGGCATCTACATCTCCCGTCGCATTGCCCTCCGCTAAAACGCCAACCACCGCGCCGCAACTGGAATCCCTGCTGCGCGGCGACACCGCCTTGCGCATCGTCAATCTGCAACCCGGTCAAATCCTGTCCTCCGATTTCACCGATGTCACCGTCTTGGGCAGCAATGCCGCCGCGTTTAGTTTGAGCGTCAACGGCGTGGCGGTGCCGCAGCAGCAAGTCGGCCAACGCAGCGCCTTGGCCAGCCGGCAAGCGGCGGCCTGGACCTATATCGCGGTGCGCCTGCGCAGCGGCAAGAACACGCTGACCGTGGAGCAGCCGGATGCGCAGGGCGGCGCACCCCATCGCCAGCAAATCGACGTCATCGTGCCAGGCCCCGCTGCGCGCATCGCCATCGACGTGCCGCCGCAACTGTTTGCCGACGGCAAATCGGTGGTGGCGCTGGGCATCGCCCTATTCGACCGGGACGGCATCCCGGCCACCGCCGCCAGCCTGCTGACCCTGCATGCCGAGCGGCTTAACTGGATCACGCCGGACGCCAACGCCGATGCGCGCGGCCTGCAAGTGCTGGTCAAAGACGGCAAAGCCACCGTGCTGCTGCAAGCGCCGGCCGAGGCCGGCAGCGTCAATCTGCGCGTCGAACAGGGCATGCTGCAACAAAGCATCTCACTGCCTTTCGAGCCGGCGCTGCGCCCGATGGTGGCCGCCGGCATCGTCGAAGGCATGCTCAGCTTGAATAACGGCAAGATCGAGACCGGGACCGGCAATAACGGCTTTGAGCGCGAACTGCGCAGCTTCTCGCGCAGCAGCGCCGACGGCAAGCAATCCGCGGCCGGCCGCACCGCCTTCTTTCTCAAAGGCCAAGTCAAGGGCGCCTATCTGCTCACAGCCTCCTTCGACAGCGACAAAGATGGCCGGGAGCGGCTGTTCCGCGATATCGAACCGGACAAATACTATCCGGTCTATGGCGACGATTCGGTGCGTGGCTTCGATGCCCAGGCCAGCAGTAAATTGTATCTGCGCATCGACAAGGAACGCTCCTATCTGGTCTATGGCGATTTCAACACCGGCCAAAGCAACCCCAGCCGGCAACTGACGCAATACAGCCGGGCCGTCAACGGTGTGGCGCATCACCTGGAACAGGGGCCGGTGGTGGCCAATGTGTTCGCCAGCCACGACAATCTGCGCCAGCAAGTGATCCAATTCCGGGCCGAGAACAGCCGCTTTTATCCCGGCAAACTGCCGCCGGCCTTCGTCGAAGGCAGCGAACGGGTGGAATTGGTGACGTACGACCGGGCGCAAGGCGGCATCGGCCAGAAAGTCCACGTCCTGTCGCGCTTTACCGACTACACCATCGACGATTTAAGCGGCAGTTTGAAAGTGGTGGACGCGGTGACCGGGATCGATCCGGCCACCGGCGGCGAGAATTATTACAAGATCACCTTCGAGGTGGAAGAGGGCGCGGCGCAATCCTGGCTGTACGGCGGCGACGTTGCGCTGCATCCGACGGCCAACAGCAGCCTCGGCGTGATGGCGGTCAATGACGACAATCCGAACCAGCCGCGCCGTCTGCAGGGCGTCTTCGGTAGCTGGCAAGTGGGGCCGGGCACGCTCATCGACGGCGAACTGGCGTGGACCTTTCTGGGCGAGGATGTGGCGCGTGGTGCGGACGCGTCGGCCAGCGTGATGGAAGGCAGCGGCATGGGCTGGCGCATTGGCGCCAAGCACAGCGGCGAGCGCTTGCAGAGCGAATTGGCGATCGTCAATACCAGTCCGGGCTTCAGTAATTTGAGCGCGCCGGTGGCCGGCGGGCGTTTTGAAGCCCGCGCCAAAGGCAATTACCGGCTCGACGCGCAGACGCGGCTCAAAGCCGAAGTGCTGCAAACCAGGGATCGGCTGGCCCAGGGCGGCAGGCGCTACGGCGCGGCGCTGGATCAGGGCGGCCCGCCCTTGAACGAAGGCGACGGCGAGGACGGCGTACGTTATACCGGCGCGCTGCTGGGCATCGAGCGCGATCTGGGCGGCTCGGTGAAGGCCGAAATCGGCACCCGGATCGTGCGCGGCGCGATCGACCGCGCCGGCAGTGGCAATGCAACGGGGCAAGAGGAAGAAGAGATTGATTTATTGACGCTGCGCAGCCGCATCAGCAGCGCGGTGCCGGGCTTGCCGAAGGCCAATATGTATGGCGAATACGAGCAGGATGTGCGGCGTGCCGACAAGCGCGCGCTGGCGTTGGGCGCGGAGTATGCGTTGTCGGACAAGGCGCGGCTGTATGGCCGGCATGAAGTCATCTCCAGCCTGGGCAGCGCCTATGAAATCGAAGAGAATGCGCGCAGCTACCGGACCCTGCTCGGGATCGAGGGCGATTATACGGAGGGCGGGCAGGCGTTCAGCGAATACCGCGGTGCGCGGCCGATGACCGGACGCGGGGCGGAAACGGCGTATGGAACGCGCAACAGTTGGCAGGTCAATGAGAAATTGAATGTGCGCAGCAGCTTTGAGCGCACGCGGAGTTTGTCGGGCAGGGATGCCAATGAATCGGGCAAAGGCCGCAGCGCCACCGAAGCGACCGGCATCAGCACGGTGCTGGAATACCGGCACAGTCAACAATTGAAGGGCACGACCGGCTTGGATGTGCGGGTCAGCGATGCCGATACCAGTTATTTGTACACCTTGGGCATCGGTTATCGCTGGGACGAGAACTGGACCGTGCTGGGCAAGAACGCCTTGTATGTGGTGCGTGGCAAAGGCGAAGCAACCAACGGCGGGCGCGATCAACTGCGGGCGCGCCAGCGCATCGGCCTGGCGTATCGCGAAACGCAGGGCAATCGGGTCAATGCGCTGGGCTATTACGAGCATCGCACGGTGCGCAGCGGCGAGCGCACTGCGGACAATGA
>DATMOE010000306.1:0-5041 GCA_035568435.1 Herbaspirillum sp.
CGGAAACCGTTCTTGCGTTCGCCGAGGATGCTTCGCCGCTGGAGATGGTCATCGATGGCGACACCTTGGGCAATATTCTTGAAGAAAATGCAGAGGAAATAAAATCGCTGACAGCCGCGCTTATTTTCTAATTCTGCCTCAGGAAGCTCTGATTAAGTGTCGTGAGCGGCCCAATCGCAGGATTGCGATGCTCAACGTACTTGCGTACGCCTGCGCTTCTCATCCAGCGCTTGAACCACTCACAACACTTACTCAGAACTTCCTGATGTAGAATTTAGAGCTTCCTTATTCGTTCCCTATGCTGGCCCTCATACCATAATGGTTGAGGGCTTTTTCATGCGCTGTCCCCGCAGATCAGCGCGGTTTTTTATAGCCGCTTTCGATCCACGCCGCAGCGCTATTTCTGTCGAGTTTGAAATCGGGGGCGATGCGAATCGCGGCCAGTTGTTCACCGTCATTATCCCGTGCGCTTAATATGGCGTAAGGATCGTCCTCATCGGGAACGATATCCAGCATGACCTCAATGGCGCCGGCAGTTGTGATCACGTTGACGCTCTTATGCAGCATGGCGTGCAATTGCTGTTCATGCCGGCGCAAGACCTCGCTGGCGGTTTTAACCAGTGTGCCGAAGGCGTTGGCATCCAGCGGTTTCGGATTTTTCTTGTCGCGCCCCATGGTCCACGGGCCTACCAGCGCCGGTTCCGCTTCGCCATCTTTGATCATCGCGACCGCCCAGCCTTCATCGTCTTCGTTTTCGATCACTTTTGCGGTCCAGCCGTCATCGCGCCACAGGCGTGGGTCTTGTGTTTTAGGGTCGCGCCGGACGCCGCGTGCGTTGGGGCTATCGGCAGCAGGAGGGACGGGAGAGGTGGGGAGTGCGTGATCGGTCATGGTAACTGCTTGCAAAAGATGAACTCGGAGATGAGCGCATCATGATAGTTGAATTTGTCGAACCGGATCGGACGATGATGATACATTTCTGTTTTGCGTATTTTGCCTATTTTTCGTGACGGCGCGGCGCGCTTTTAATCTGGAATGAATTTTATGAATAGTGCATCGCCTGCGGACGAATCGCTGGAATCGGCGATCCGGCATCACCTGGCCGGACGGCATGATGCCGCCGAAGCATCGTATCGACGCATCATTGCCGCGCAGCCGGCACTGGCGGCGCCCAAACATTGGCTGGGTTTCATGCTGCAGCAGATCGACCGTCTGGAAGAGGCCCACGAACTGATGAGCGAGTCGCTGCGTCTGGACGATACGCATGCGCACTGGCATTACAACTTCGCCATTTTGCTGGGGCGGCTCGAGAAAACGGACCTAGCGGTGCAGGCGTTTTTGAATGCGATTGCGCTGGAGCCGCAGAACTATTTCAGTTGGACCAATCTCGGCGCGCTATACGAAAAATCCGCCGATTACGTCAAGGCGGAACAATCGTATCAGCTGGCAGCCAAACTCGATCCCGACTGCCCGGATGCCTACTATTTGTTATCTGCGTTATACGTCGAACAGCAGCGCTTTAAAGAAGCCAAGCATTTTCATTGTCTTGGCTTTACGTCCGGGCCGATTGCCGACAAGTCGCGCATCAAATTGAGTCTGGCGTATTACGAGCTGGGACGGATCGATGAGGCGATTGCCTTGATCGACGACTGGCTGGCCGAGCAGCCGGACCATCCTGAAGCGCAACATCTTGCCATTGCCTATAAAGGATTGCCTGCCCCGCAACGCTGCCCGGATGCCTATGTGGAATCGACTTACGATGGCTTCGCCGCCAGTTTTGAGACGACGCTGTCGAAATTGAAATACGCCGGCCCGCAAGCGCTGGCCGAAGAATTGCAGCGTATGGCTATTGCGGGAACAGCGCTTGAAACGCTGGATCTGGGATGCGGTACTGGTCTTAATGGCGCGTATCTGAAAGCCGTGTCGTCGACGCTGACCGGAGTGGATTTGAGTCAACGCATGCTGGATCAGGCGCAGCAAAAAGCGGTTTACGATCGCTTGGTCAAATCGGAGATTTGCGCATTCCTGGCCGCTTCAAAGCAGCAATACGATCTCATCACGTGCATGGATACCTTGATTTACTTCGGCGCGCTGGAAGAAATCATGATGCTGATGGCGCGCAATCTGAAGCCGGGCGGGGCGATCATTTTTACGACTGAAACGTTGGTTGCCGATGACGACAGCGGGCGCCGCGATTATCACCTGAACATCAGCGGCCGCTATAGCCATCCTGAAACGTATCTGCGCAATCTATTGCAGCGCACTGGTTTTGCGCAGCCGCATCTGCGCGATATGACGATTCGGATGGAAGCCGGATCGCCGATTGCGGGGCAGATGTTGCGTGCATATAAGCTGTAGTAGAACCGGAGCCAACTAAAAATCAGCCGCAATGATCCTTGCGGGTCAGGGAAGAAATATAAACATTGTCATGAGGCAGCGACGTAGCATTGAGGAAAATTGGCCTCTTCGGTAGCGGAAGAATTATTCAGCGGGTTGTAGCGGCCAAGACTATCATGACGAGGTCGTAAGGCGTATGCGGCAAACGCCTTCAATTGCCGCCAAAGAAGGAGATCCTATTATGAGAATGCTTCTTACTGTTGAATTCCCACTTGAGCCGTTCAACTCTCTCGTAAGAAAAGGTACGGTTGGCATGGTTATTGGAAATATTCTTGAAGCAATCAAGCCTGAGTCAGCATACTTCACTGAGCAAGACGGAAAGCGCGGCGGAATCTTCGCGGTTAACGTGAATTCTCCTTCGGATGTGCCGGCTCTTGCAGAGCCTTTTTTCCTCAATTTCAACGCTAGTTGCAAACTCCGTATTGCAATGAATCTGGAAGATTTGCAGAACGCGGGACTCGATGCACTTGGCAAAAAGTGGGGATGAAAATCGGTAGGCGTGGTACAAGCCGGCTCGGTAACAAGCTGTCGGGCCGGCTCATTTAGCTGTTTCCAAGGAAAGGTCCCTGCGGTACTTCGAGAGCTTTATTGTGACGCCTACTTGGCTAACTCCAGGCTTTTCAAAATGTTGGCGTCAGGGTTGTGCTGAATATACGATCTAATCCCCTCAATCCGGCGAATACCGTTCTGGACCACCTGCCTATTTCGCTACGTGCCAGTCACTAAACTGCTTTCGCGTGCTTGTCGCGACTGCCAATATGTATCAAGCTCAAGTCGACTCATCAGGAATAAGCCATTGCTATGACAGACAACCAAGATCCCGACAAACTGAAAGGCCCCGGCGGCTTGACGTTACGCCAGATCCGCGAACAGGTGCAGAAGAGCGTCGAGCGTGACCGCGAAGCGCAGGCAATCCGCGACTCTCTCGCTCCGCCACAGAGCCGGTGGCAACGTTGGGTGCGCTACGTGTGGGGCCGCAGCGGGCGTCGTTAGCGATGATTTGATAAGGCACGTGCCGGTCGCCATCAGGCTGGTCAGGAATTGAGCCGTATTGCGACTCATCGCCGTTTCTCTCCGACCGCCCCGGAATTTGAACGCCCGTAGGTCAGCAATTTTGCTAGCGGTTAGTCGCCGGCCCGTGCGGTCGGCCACGATTGCCAATCCGCGAGCAACCGTGAGTAGCCGAGCCAGGCCAGTAGCTGCACGTCGGCGATCGGCGGTTCGCGACCCACTTCTGCCCTTCGCCCCGGCACGACATCAACGGCAGCTTCCAAAGCGCTACGGTCGTTCGTGCGGTGGGTCGGCTGGCAAAGTGCTCGGCCATTGCTGTCGTTCGTTGGGAACTCGCTATTCCCAAATCAATTGTCCGCTTTCGCGGCGTCTGCATTCAAGTCCGTCGGTCTTAACCAATATTTACCGTGCATCAGGATGGACGACGAGGATTTCCGCAGGACGACAGCGTTCGGTACGAACAACCTGATGCGATCGATAGTATGGCGATCGTCCAAGCGCTATTGAGCCTGGTTTTCTTCCAGCGGTCGAACTCGCTCCGCCGCAGAAAAAGCTAAACGGTCACACGTTCCTACTTCGCCGTTTCCGATCAGAAACTCACCTCCTCTGTATCGGACCCGCCCGACAGTGGAAATCACGACGGCCGACCGACCGCAGCACCCCTGCGTTGTCGAGCCGGGAGAGCATCAGTGATCTACGCGCATCCCGGAAGTGAAACGAAGACCGTCACCGACGACGCATTGGAACTGCCGTGGCGGTGACATGGGTTGGTAATTCGACGGCGACAACGAGCGTACCGTAACGGTTGCGGCGTCGGTGTGCATCACGCGGTATTGAACAAGCTCGAGTACCGCCACGCCATCGGGCCGCACCGTAAAGTGCTCGTCGGAAAAACTGATACTGTCGCCAGGTACCTCCATGAAATCTCGAATCGCAAAGCCGCCTGATACTGGCGGGATAGGCGTGGGATTCGCCGCTTGCGGGCTGAGCCGGCATTGGCCGGGAGTGAAGAGCACCGTGGTCCGTACCCCAGAGAACAGCATGGCATGCAATTGCTGATAGTGACTTGTGTCGGGATTTGCCTTGGCCACGCCAACAGCAAAGAACATATTTACGGCCGTGAAAAAAATGAAAGAATAACGAATTAGCATCTTAGTGTTTCGCTCGAGTACTTAGGATGGAAAATATTAACATACTGCTCCAAATAGTCTCAGGAGCATCTCGCGCAAAGCAAAAGGATTCTTGATACGTATCTGCCATGGGAAGCCACTCGCGCACGCCATGTGGATTTGACCGACCCGGCGTTCTTCCCGTGGTGCCAGGACGCGCAAGCGTGCGAAAATTTTGTGTCGAGTAATCTCTCCGCGATGGTAACGGCCTAGGCGATGATGATCATGGGACGGAGCACTTTGCGCGCTGGTTGCCCCATTCGCGCTCTGCCATGAACGTCCGCAAAGGCCGACGACCCGCTGGATGGCATCGTTCGACGAAGGGCCGCTGTCAGCGGTGAAGCCGACGTTCAAATGTCCGCGCAACGACGTGGATGAACGGCCGTTGATGGCCGATAGTGTTGAAAAACTCCGTTTTTTTCAATAATTGCGATATTGATTCCGTCTCGTTTTGGATGGATCGC
>DATMOE010000307.1:0-7097 GCA_035568435.1 Herbaspirillum sp.
AAGATCAGGAACGCTTTCAAGAATCAAGATATTTGGAGACCAAAAAATGCGTAACAAAACAATGATGAGAGCGTTCACGCTCATCCTTGGCGTAAGCTGTATCGGCTTTGCCAGTTCGGTAGGGGCACAAACCAGTCAGGATATGAAGCAGCAGATTGACGCACTGCAAAAACAAATCGAAGCATTAAGAGCCGACCTCAATCATATTTCCGAGCAGCAAAAAGCACAGCCGCCGGTGGCTGCTGCAGCCCCTGCCGCCAATCACGATTTCCTGGAACGCAAGGCCGGCGACGGGCTTACTTTGCTGACGCGCGGCGGTGAAGTTACGCTGTATGGCAATGCCGACCTGTCGATCGATGATACGACCAAAGGCATTTCAAATATGACCGCGTCGAATGGCGCCAGACCGGCTGGCAACATGGGCTATATGCCGGCAGTTTCCAGTAACAATTCCTATGTCGGCCTGCGCGGATTTCAATCTCTAGGCAGCTTCCCGGCTAAATTCATCTATCAGTTCGAAACGCAGATCGATGTGTCGGCAACCTCCGGCACGGGCTACTCCAATAGCAATAACAGTAATGCGGTTAAAGGCGGCCTAACTTCCCGCAACACCTTTATCGGTTTAGGCACTGCCACTTACGGCGCGTTCAAAATCGGCAAGACCGATGCGCCGTACAAGACATCAACTGCGAGCATGAACCCGTTCGCCGGCATGCTGGGCGATTATGCTGTGGTCATGGGTAATACCGGTGGCGACAACCGGGTTGAATTCGGCACCCGGCTGGATCATGCGATTTGGTACGAATCGCCGAACATGAGTGGATTTACCGTCAACGCATTGATCTCTCCCGGACAAAATCGGGCTGACGACAGTAGTAACGTCGCTGCCGGCGAATCGGATTGCTCAGGCGGCAATGCACCAGGCAGCGGCGCCACGCCGGTCGCTTGTAACGATGGTTCCTATGGTACGGCCTATAGCGGCAGCCTGAATTATCGCAAGGGCCCTCTGCTGGTTACGGCGGCCTATGAATTGCACAAAAACGTCAACCGCACCAGCGATCTTGCTCCGATATACGATCCGAATGACGTCGCCGATGAGACCGCGGCAAAAATCGGCATTCAGTATGCTTTCGCAACCGGTACGACAGTCAGCGCCATTTACGAAAATATGAAACGTAAGGTGCCGAGCTATCTGATGTACCAAAACGAGCGGCAACGCAGCGGTACTTGGCTTGCGGTGACGCAGGCTCTGGGGGCCAAGGACAGTATTTCCGCCGGTTGGGCGCATGGCGGTAATACGCCCGGCGATCCAGGTCAGGCCAATACGACTGGCGGTGCAGGCGCCCCGAACGGCGTCAATATGTACGCGCTGGCATGGAAACACCAAGTGGACAAGCAGTTCAGTATCTATGCCGATTATGCTTTGACTCTGAACGGCAAGGACGCTCACTATGATCTGGGCGCAGGCGGGCGCGGCGTCACCACGGATTGCCATGACGGAAGCAATCCCGATACCAGCGGTTTCGATCCGAACGGCGGCGCACCGCATTGCTGGGCTGGCGGCAGACTGCAAGGTGTGAGCTTGGGAATGCGGTATACGTTCTAATGTTCTGATGTTGTAATGTTCTAATGAATTGGCCCGGATCGTGTTACGACGATCCGGGCCAATTTTTATTCATTCGCGCTATTTCACTCTGTTGGCAAGACGATCCAATCGCAGGCGATGGCTTCTCGCAAATGCCAGATAAATGTGAATATATTCTTCATTAAAACTACGCCTTAAATCTTAGCTGAAACTTAGTGCTAAATAGAATTTACGCTCTATTTCAATTCTTGATCTCGATCAATTTTTAGCGCCTCGCACAACGCGTATTTTTGCATCAGAGCAATACTTTTGCTCTATTCGCGGCGACCACCTGATCTACACAACGCTTTATGGTGAAAGATCAGGAACGCTTTCAAGAATCAAGATATTTGGAGACCAAAAAATGCGTAACAAAACAATGATGAGAGCGTTCACGCTCATCCTTGGCGTAAGCAGTATCGGCTTTGCCAGTTCAGTAGGAGCACAGACCACCAGTCAGGATATGAAGCAGCAGATTGACACGCTGCAAAAACAAATCGAAGCTTTAAGAGCCGACCTGAATCACATCTCCGCGCAGCAAAATGCACAGCCGCCGGTAGCCGCTGCAGCCCCTGCCGCCAATCACGATTTTCTGGAACGCAAGGCGGGCGATGGGCTCACTTTGCTCACGCGCGGCGGTGAAGTTACGTTGTATGGCAACGCCGACCTGTCGATCGATGATACGACCAAAGGCATTTCCAATATGGTCGGCCTAAATGGCTCCAGGCCGGCTGGCAACAATGGCTATATGCCGGCAGTTTCCAGTAACAATTCCTATGTCGGCCTGCGTGGATTCCAATCTCTGGGCAGCTTCCCGGCTAAATTCATCTATCAGTTCGAAACGCAGATCGATGTGTCGGCAACCTCCGGCACGGGCTACACCAATAGCAATCAAAGTAATACGGTTAAAGGCGGCTTAACTTCCCGCAATACCTTTATCGGTTTAGCCAACGCCACTTATGGCGCGTTCAAAGTCGGCAAGACCGATGCGCCGTACAAGACGTCAACTGCGAGCATGAACCCGTTCACCGGCATGCTGGGCGATTATGCTGTGGTCATGGGTAATACCGGTGGCGACAACCGGGTTGAATTCGGCACCCGGCTGGATCATGCGATTTGGTACGAATCGCCGAACATGTCTGGATTTACCGTCAACGCCTTGATCTCTCCCGGACAAAATCGTGCCTATGACAATACTAACGTCGCTGCCGGCGAATCGGATTGCTCGGGCGGCAATGCACCAGGCAGCGGCGCCACGCCGGTCGCTTGTGACGATGGTTCCTATGGCACGGCCTACAGCGGCAGCCTGAATTATCGCAAGGGCCCTCTGCTGGTTACGACGGCCTATGAATTGCACAAAAACGTCAACCGCACCGCCGATCTTGCTCCGAGATACGATCCGAATGACATCGCCGATGAGACCGCGGCAAAAATCGGCATTCAGTATGCTTTCTCAACGGGCACCACAGTCAGCGCCATTTACGAAAACATGAAACGTAAAGTCCCGCAATATCTGATGAACCAAAACGAGCGGCAACGCAGCGGTACTTGGCTTGCGGTGACGCAGGCTCTGGGGGCCAAGGATAGTATTTCCGCCGGTTGGGCGCACGGCGGCAATACGCCCGGCGATCCAGGTCAGGCCAATACGCCGGGATTTGTTGCGGGTGCCCCGAACGGCGTCAATATGTACACGCTGGCATGGAAACACCAAGTGGACAAGCAATTCAGTATCTATGCCGATTATGCTTTGACTTTGAATGGCCAGAACGCCCACTATGATCTGGGCGCAGGCGGGCGCGGCGTCACCACGGATTGCCATGATGCAAGCAATCCCGATACCAGCGGTACCATTCCGAATGGTGGCGCGCCGTATTGCTGGGCCGGCGGCAGACTGCAAGGTGTGAGCTTGGGTATGCGGTATACGTTCTAATGTTCTGATGCTCTGACGTTCTAATGAATTGGCCCGGATCGTGTGATGACGATCCGGGCCAATTTTCATGCATTCACGCTATTTCAATCTGTTGGCAAGACGATCCAATCGCAGGCGATGCCGTTTATCGGAAATCGCCGCTGCCGCCATATAAACCGCGCCGCAGGCGGCCAGTGCGCTGCCGCCCGTCAATAAAAACATTAAAAGAATTTGATATTTCACGGCATCGATCGGGTCCATGCCTGCCAGCAATTGCCCGGTCATGATCCCAGGCAAGGTGATAATCCCCGCCGCCGACATTTGATTGACGATCGGTATCAGGCCGCTGCGGATGGCATTGCGGATATGCGGCATCAATGCTTCACGGCTGGTCGCCCCCAGCGCAAGCCGTCCTTCAATGGCGGCGCGCGCGCCGCTGATGCCGCTGAAAAAAACGTCCAGCCCGAGACTGGCGGAATTGAGAATGCTGCCGAGCACAATGCCCATCAAGGGAATCGCATAGTGCGGATCGTACCAAGGCGTTGGACGGATCGCCGTGAGCAGCGCCAACAGCACGGTGCCGATGCCGGTAACGCTCACGACCGCGGCGCTCAGATGAAAAGCTTGCCATCCCTTGAGCCGCCGGGCCGGGCGCACCGCGACTTCCCTTGCCGCGGCCGTGATCATCAATGCGATCACGGCAATCGTGATCCATGGTGAACTCGCCGCGAAGACGATGCGCAGCAGCCATCCGACCAACAGCAGTTGCACCACCATCCGAAAAGCCGCCCACAATACTTGCCGGTGCAAACGCAGGCCCAGGTAAATGGAAATGCCTGCATTGAGCAATACCAGGATCGCCGCGATACCGAGATCGAACGCATCGAGATGAATCATCTTCATGATTTTTTCGCCCCTTCAAGCAGCATCCGGCGATGGCCCAGCCGATCTGCCTGTGCATCGGAATGAGTGACCAAAATAATGGCCAAACCCGTCTGCAGTTGTTGCCGCAGCAAGGCTTCCACGGCCAAGGTGTTATCGGCATCCAGGGCCGCTGTCGGCTCGTCCAGCAATAACACCCGCGGCTGCATCGCCAGCGAACGTATCAAAGCCATGCGCTGGCGTTCGCCGGTGGACATGCGCATGATATCGAGCGTTAAATGGTTCTCCCGCAATCCCAGGCACGGCAGCAAGGCCAGCACCTGATCGCGTTGATCTGGATGGAAATGTTCCGCTGCGGTGCTTTCCCACCATGCCGGTTCGGCTGCCTGATAAATCACCTGGCGACGCCAATCCGGGGCGTTGATGGTGTCCCGCTCTTGCCCATATAAAAAGACCGTGCCGATGCTTTCATCAAGGTCGGAAATCATGCGCAGCAAAAGACTTTTACCCGCGCCGGAAGGCCCGCGCACGACCAGGCATTCCCCGCTTTCGACCGACAATGAAAAAGGCCCCGCATACGTTGATGCGAGATCGCGCACGTGCAAAGCGGCTTGCGGTGCAAGCGACTGCTGAATTGGGGAATTGGCCGGATGCGCATGCATAGCTGTGGTTTGCCCTATATCGATGGTTCTGCAAATTTTACCAGTGAGGCCGCGCCTGGCTCGATGAAAGATTCAAAGGCTAGCCGAAAAAAAATGGAACCTATTTATGCAATAGGTTCCATTTTTTGCAGAAGATCGATTTTTTTACGTTTTATTGATGGGCAATACCCGCGCAGCCATGCGCTTTTTTTTGTTAGCCGCACTGTAAAGCACCGGCATCACAATCAACACCAGCGGCAATTGAACAATCAGCCCGGAGATGATCGCGATGGCCAGCGGTTGCTGCATCTCGGAACCTGCACCAAGGGCTAACGCCAATGGCAGCAAGGTCAGAATCGCTGCCAGTGTCGTCATCGCGATCGGCCGCATCCGGTTTTTTCCGGCTTGAATCAGCGCACCGTGGAAATCGCCGGCATGAATCAGATCCTGCTGTTCTGAGAAGTAGAAAATCGCCACCTCCGTCACAATGCCGATGATCATCGTCATGCCCATCATGGCGGAAATATTCAAATCGATACCGGTCAGCGATAAACCGACGAATACCGCGGAAACCGAGATCAGCGAAGTGAATAAAATCACGCCTGCAATGCGGAAGCTTTCATACATGAATAACAGTAGTAGGAAAACCAGCACGGCAGCGGCGGCAAACACCGTCATCAGGCCGCGGAAGGCGATCTGCTGCTGCGCATACAAGCCGCCCAATTCGAAATAGGAACCTTTGGGCATCATGCCGGGCTGCTCCAGCATCGTCTTGATCTCGCTCACCGTGGAACCAAGATCGCGGCCGCTGATACGTGCTGTCACCGCAACCATCTGCTTCAGATTTTCCTTGGTTATTTCCGGTTGTCCGGTCAATTTTTCGATGGTGGCGATCCGCTTCAAAGGCACCATGTGGCCGTCCGGCGCCCGCAAATTCATCTGCGCCAGGTCGTTATCGGTTTTACGCAAGCGCGCCGGCAGCCAAACACGAACGCCGATGGGCTTGATCTTCGATAATATTTGCGTGGTCACATTGCCGCCCAAGTTATCGCTCAATATTTTGGCGACGGCGCCCGGATCCAGACCTTCTTGTTCAGCCTTGGCCGGATCGATACGCACCTGCAAGGCATCGCCTGCCGGAACCACGCCATTTTCGACGTCGACGATGCCCGTCACTTTGGTGATAGCGTCGGCTACTTTGTGTGCGATGCCGGACAACGCGGCTGGATCGCCCGCAAATATCTTGATCTCCACCGGTTGCGGAACCGCTGTCAAATCGCCGATAAGGTCTTCCATCAGTTGCGCCATTTCGATTTCCAGGCCGGGGACCTTTTTCTCGATCTGCTTGCGTATTTCGCTCATGACATCTTCGACCGGCTCACGATCGCCGTCGACTAATTTGATGAAGAAGTCGCCGGTATTCGGTTCGCTGATGCCGCCGCCAAGACCGGTGCCGGTGCGGCGCGAATAGGTCAGCACATTAGGATTGGCCCGTATGATCGCCTCTACTTGACGCACCAGACGGTCGGTCTCGCTGACCGCCGTGCCCGGCTCGCTGTGATAGTCCAGCACGAAACCGCCCTCGTCCATCGCCGGCATGAATCCCGAACCGACATGCTTGTAGCCGATGACGCCCGCAACCAATAAAGGAATAATCGCCAGCGTTACCAGCCATGGCCGCTTCAGCAGCCGCGTCATCAAACGATCGTAGCGCTCGTGAACCCAGATCGTCCAACGGCCGGTATCTTCTTGATGCGCGTCTTTCTCGCTCAGGAAATGCGTTGCCAGGATCGGCACGGCAAACCAGGTAATCAGGAACGAGATGAAAAGCCCGGAAGCCATGGTGATCGACAAGGCCTTGAAAAATGCGCCCGTGACGCCGGTCAAAAAGGCCAGTGGCGCAAAGATAATCAAGGTGGATGCGCTGGAACCCATCAGCGGACGCAGGAATTCCAATGCGGCGTCCATGACGCTCTGGCCGATATCCTTGGTGGCGTCGCCGGCTTGTCCATGCAGACGCCGGACGATTTGTTCGATCATC
>DATMOE010000308.1:0-6592 GCA_035568435.1 Herbaspirillum sp.
ACCGGTTCTGATCTTCGAGGATGGGGCCGTCCTAAGCCAGCCAAGCATCGCCCAGGTCGCCGAGAAGGTTGGTCTCAAGACACATTCGACAACGCCGTTCTATGACCTGCTGATCGTCGGCGGCGGGCCGGCCGGACTCGCCGCTGCCGTCTATGGCGCCTCGGAAGGTTTAAAGTCGGCGGTCATCGAACGCGAAGCCCCGGGCGGACAGGCCGGCGCCAGCTCCCGCATCGAGAATTACCTGGGTTTTCCGGCCGGCGTGAGCGGCGCGGAATTGTCACGGCGGGCGCTCACGCAGGCCCAGCGTTTCGGCGCTGAGATCATCCTTACCCAGGAAGCGGTCGCCGTGCGGGTTGAAGAGCCCTACAAGTTTGTCAAGCTCTCCAATGGTGCGGAACTGAGCTGTCATGCGCTGGTGGTGGCCAGCGGCGTATCGTACAGCAAGCTGGAAGCGCCCGGCATCGACGGACTCACCGGCGCTGGCGTCTACTACGGGATTGCGATGACGGACGCCGCTAACTGCGCGAATCAAGATATTTATATCATCGGTGGCGGTAATTCGGCCGGCCAGGGCGCGATGTTCCTGTGCACGCATGCGCGCACGGTGACGCTGGTGTGCCGCGGACCATCCGCGAGCGTCCACATGTCGCAATACCTGATTGATCAGATCAACGCCACGCCGAACATTCGAATGCGTCCATCTACGGTGGTAGCGAGCGTAAGCGGGCAAGGCCATCTTGCCGAAATCACGCTGCATGACATCAATACCGGCCGCGATGAAAGCGTGGCGGCGGCCGGTCTTTTCATCTACATCGGCGCCGTTCCCTGCACGGATTGGCTGTCCGGCATCGTTGAACGCGACGAGCAGGGGTTCGTGGTAACCGGGCGCTCCTTGCTCAGGGACGGCAAGCGGCCGGCCGGTTGGCCCCTGGCGCGCGATCCGTTCCCGCTGGAAGCCAGCGTACCCGGCATCTTTGTTGCCGGCGATGTGCGCGCCGACTCGGTCAAGCGCGTTGCGGCAGCCGTCGGCGAGGGCGCGATCACGGTGCATTTGGTGCATCAATACTTGGCCGACCTATGATTGATCTGCAGAAACTACACGAGATGCCGCTCCTTGCCGAGCTGTCGGAGGAACGTTGGCTATGGCTATGCAACAACTTCACTGAGGTGCGCGCCGGATCGGGTGAGGTGCTGGTGCGTGAAGGGGGCGCGAATCCGGCGTTTTTTGTCCTGCTGGAGGGGGAATTCGTGATCACGAAACTCTCCAACGGACAGCAGGTTTTGGTTGAGCGGCGTATTGCGCCGGACTTCTTCGGCGGGGTGGCTTTGCTCACGGGAACGCTGCCGCTCACGACGCTCAAGGCCGAGACCGAGAGTTGCGGGGTTCGGCTATCTGAGCCAGTCTTCCGCGAATTGCTGTTGTGCTGCGAGTCTTTCAGCAAGATCATTTTTCGTTCGGTGGCTGCGCGCTACATTGCCTTGGAGACGCTGATGCATGAGCAGGAAAAAATGGCCGCGCTGGGCAGGCTCGCCGCAGGGCTAGGGCACGATCTCAACAATCCCGCGTCGGCCGTAGCGCGCGCGGCCGATCGCGCACGCCAGGCGCTCGATATGCTCAATGATTCCGCCATTGCCTTCAGCCGCAGCGCGATGCCCCTTGAGGCTTTGAGCGTGCTTGACGCCTTGGGCCGGCGCAACGTCAGCGGAGTGTTGCTCCATGGCGCGCTACGGCAAAGCGAAGCGGAACAGGCGCTCAGCGATTGGCTGGCGGGTCATGGCGGCGAGAGTCCCTGGCTGATAGCCCCCAGTATGGTAGACCGCGGGATCACGCCCGACGACCTCGGGCCGCTGGCCACCCAGTTGAATCCAGAGCAGTTCAATGCCGGCATCCGTTGGTTGGCTGCGACGCTTGAGCTGGGTTCGATCATGGACGAAGCCAAGCGTGGTTCGACACGCATCTCCGACATCGTCAAGGCGATGAAGTCCTACGCATATATGGACCAGGCGCCGCAGCAAGAGGTAGACCTGCATGAGGGTATCGAGGATACGCTCACCATCATGCATTACAAGCTGAAGCAGGGCATTACCGTGAAGCGCGACTACGATCGCAGTCTGCCGCGGCTGCAGGTGTATGGCAGCGAACTCAACCAGGTATGGACCAATATTATCGATAACGCGGTCGACGCCATGAACGGCCACGGCCACCTTACAGTGCGCACGCGCCGCGAGGGAGACTACGCCGTGGTCGAGATCATCGACAACGGGCCGGGTATTCCAGCCGAGATCCAGTCACGGGTGTTCGAGCCTTTTTTTACGACCAAGCCGCTGGGCAAGGGCACGGGTTTGGGTCTCGATATAGCCTACCGGAGCGTGGTCAATCGGCACAGCGGGATGATTCATGCCATCTCGCGGCCGGGCGAGACGACGTTTCAAGTATGCCTGCCATTGTTAGGAGACCGGAACACAAGCGTGAGTTGAAAGGAGCATGCGATGGATAGCAAAGCAAAGGTCGGCGCCGATGCGCCGTGCCCCCCGGAGGCGGCCGGAAACGGCATTACCGAACAGGTGGTGTTTGTGCTGCAAGGCGGCGGCGCCCTCGGTGCGTATCAGGCGGGCGTCTACCAGGCGCTGCACGAAGCAGGGGTCGAACCCGATTGGATCATCGGAACCTCGATCGGGGCGATCAACGGCGCCATCATTGCCGGCAACAAAGAAGAAGAGCGGCTGGCCCAACTGCGGCAATTCTGGGATCTGGTCGCCTACCGCGGGTTGTTGGATGCGACCCGCCTTTGCCCCGGCGTTGAAAACACCATACTCAACCTTGCCACGCTCACGCAAGGCGTACAGAATTTCTTCGCGCCCAACCCTGGCGCATGGCAGGGCCTGCATGCGCGTCTCGGCGTCGAACGGGCCGCCTACTATTCGGCAGACCCGTTGCGCAACACGCTGTCGTCGCTGGTGGATTTCGACTATCTGAATGAAAAACACATGCGGCTAACGGTCGGCACGGTCAAAGTACTGAGCGGCAGAATGCGCTACTTCACCAATCGCGACATCGTTCTCGGACTGGAGCACGTGATGGCGTCCACCGCGATCCCGCCGGCTTTCCCGGCCGTGCGGATAGAAGGTGACGCGTACTGGGACGGCGGCATCTATTCCAACACGCCGCTGGAAGCCGTTCTCGATGATTTCCCGCGCCGGAGTTCAGTGATTTTCGCCGTTCAGATGTGGCCTGTCGAGGGGCCCGAACCGGAGACGCTGTGGCAAGTCATGGGCCGGCAAAGGGACATTCAATATTCGAGCCGGGCCGAGAGCCACATTGCCCGCCAGAAGCAAATCCATCGGCTTCGGCACGTGATCCGCGAACTGGAAAAATACATTCCCGAGTCGAAACGCAAATCGCCCAAGCTTAAGGAACTGCTGAGCTGGGGATGCCACACTAGCATGCATGTCGTCGAATTGAACGCGCCGCCATTTAGCGGCATGGATCCCACCAAGGACATTGATTTCACTGCCAGCGGCATCCAGGCGCGGTGGGAGTCGGGTTATGCTCACGCCAAGCGTGCGATAGAGCTCGCGCCCTGGCGGGAAGAAATGGATCACATCGAGGGGGTTGCGGTGCACGGAACCGGTGCGGAGTTCATGTAAGCGCCTTCAAGCGATCAACAGCGCCTAGTCATAGCGTCTGCTGAATAATAAATTCAAACTATTGATGGTGCCGCCGCGCACCAGTACCGACCAGCTGCGTGATAACTGGTAGGTGATTTTAGCAACGCTCTCCGCGCCGGTCAGACTCTGCTCATAGCCCAACATGAATTTCTGCGAAATGGCCTTGCCCAGATTGACGAACTGGTCGCCGGCGACAGCGGGAATGCCGGATTCGCTCGATCCTATCGAAAATTGATCGAGCCCGATGCCGCGGGCGATTTTCTTGCCGCCAAGGTTGCCCAGAAAGGCCAGCGCTTCGGTGGACGCAGTGCGTTGTCCCAGACCGCTGCTGCTGCCTTGTCCAAACATGATCCACGACAGTTTTTCTTCTTCCGAAAGATTCGGTTCGGAAACCAGTTTGATGCGCGGAAAATTGGCGCTGCCGGTGACTTCAACGCCGGCCGGAACGTCCTGATTGCGGCGCATTGCCAGCAGATTGATCGTCGGATTGTCGATCGGCCCTTGGAAATTGATGATGCCGCGTTCGATCGCCAGTTTCACGCCGAAGGTTTCATAAGTGCCATCGGCCACATGAATCGTGCCGAGCGCGCGCAATGGTGCGTAAGGTTCGCTTTTAACGTTCATGGTGCCGCGCAAGCGCAAATCCGCACCGCCGCCGCGGAAGCGGAAATCGTCGCCCAGATCGAGCATGACATCGATGGTCGGCGAGAAACGGCCGGCCGGTTTTTCCGATGCTTGCAGCATTTTTTGTTCCGATGCCGATGCTGCTGTCGCTCGTGCGCCGGTTTGCTTGTTGTTGCGCATGATGATCACATCATCGCCCAGTTTCGGCGCGCTGCTTTTCGGCAGATCGAACAGCGCATGATCGACGCTGAATTTGCCATCGATGCGCAGTTGATTCGCCAGACTGGCGATTTTGGCCTGGCCGGATAGCATCAATTGCCGGTCCGGGCTGGCGAACAGTTCCAGATGGTCGGCTACCAGGGTCGCGTTCAGATCGGGATTGGCTTGGCCCAGTTGTACCTGGCCGCCGGCGCGTAGCGTGCCTTGACCGCCATGGAATTCGAATTGGCGCAGGTCGATCACGTTTTCATTCATGACCACCCGCACGGTGCCGTTTTGCAGTTCGATACCTTGATCGAACCAGGTTACGGCCAGCTTATCGCCGTTGACCGTACCGGATAGC
This sequence comes from Herbaspirillum sp., assembly GCA_035568435.1. GTDB lineage: Bacteria > Pseudomonadota > Gammaproteobacteria > Burkholderiales > Burkholderiaceae_D > Herbaspirillum. The sequence continues at coordinate 4,856 of DATMOE010000308.1, forward strand.
TTGGGTTGACCGAGTGTGCCGTTGGCATTGAACTGCGCGCCAAGACTGCCCTTGAATGCAACGGCAGGCCCCAGCAAGGCGCCGATGGTTTCCAGATGGGGTACGGCGATGTCGGCGTGCGCCGATAGCGCCGAGTCCGGCGTCAGTTGCAGCAGCTTGCCTTGCCGGATCAGCGCCAGCCGGCCTTTGCCTTCGATACTGCCGATGCGGGACGCTTGCGCCGTCGCATGCAGATCGATCGCGTTGTTTTGCAAATCTGCGCGCAGTTTTAAGGCATTCAGACCCAGCGCGACATTGATATCGCCGGTATCAACGATGATGTCGCCGCTTTTGCGTTCGATCTCAAGATAGCCGCCGGCAGTGTCCCCTGTCAGATGCAGATTCCATCGGCTATCGAGCACCAGATCGCTTTTCAGCGGCGGCAGCGGCAGGTCGAACTGGCGCAGCAATGCCATGACCGTGCCGAGATTGAGCGCCTGCACGCTGCCTTGGGATCGGATGCCGTCGGGCCGATAGCTGAAGTTGTTCAGATCGATGATGGCGTCGGCAATGTTCAGACGGCTGCTGCCGAGGATTAAATGATCGTCGGCGATATCGACGCTCAGCGGGCTTTGCAATGCGACGCGCGGGATGCCGGTGTTGGCCAAGCGGTCGATATGGCCGTTCCAGGCGTAATTGCCTTTGTTATTGATTAATGTTCCTTGAGCACTTAGGTTCAGTGCCAGCGCTTGTCGATGCAGCGCGCCTTTGGCCGTCAATTGCAGCGTATGGCTGGCAAAGGTGCCTGCCAGATTGGCATCGACCGTGTCCAGATTCAACGCGGGACTGCGATAACCGTGCGCGGCGATCTGCAGATTAAGCCGGTTGCCGGCGCTGTTGGCAGGATCGCGCAAATCGCCTTGCAAATCGGCCTTGCCGTTCAAACTGTCTAATTGATGTTGCCCGAATACCAGTTTTTGGGCGCGGTAGCTGGCGTGTACCGATGGCCGTTGCAGGCTGCCGCTGAGCTCGCCATCGGCTTGCAATAGCCCCGAAATACCGTAACCCAGGCGTTGCAATTGCGGCGCATCGATGTGCACATCGAGACGGTCGGAGGGAGCGCCGAAGCTGCCTTTTAGTGCCAAGCGGTTGCCGGCGATCAGCAGCGACAGGTCGCTCGCCAGCAGACGTTGTCCCAGCATATCGATGCTGCCGTTGCCGCTCATCGGTAAGCTATCGTAGATGCTGTCGTGCAAGCCGAAGCGCAACTTGAGACGTGCTTGCGGCGCGATGGTGCCGGCAAGGTCGAAATCCATATTAATGCTGGCATGGCGCGCGCCGCCAGCGGCGGGTTTGCCGAGCGATGCCGGATCGAAATTAGTGAGCTTGCCTTTTGCGCTATAGGCCATGTCGCCGGTGTGCGCCAGTGCGCCGGTGAATTCCAGGCGCGCTTTGCCTTCGCGCATTTTGGCTTGACGGATTTGCAGTTTTTCTTGGTCGATCAACACATCCAGATCAGCGCTCAGCGCGGGATCGCTTAGCGAGAGTACGCTTTGTTGCGTGTCGCCGCGCAGCTTGATCGCCAGCGGACCACGCAGGCGCGTCGCTCGCATTGCGCCATGCAATGCATGCAGATTCAAGCCGCTTACATTCAAATTGAAATCGCCGTTGTTGCTGTTGTTGCCTTGCAGCCGGTATACACCCTGGCCGTCGATGCTGCCGCCATCGGGCAGCTTGATGGATACACGATTTAATTGC